>NZ_AKJB01000117.1:0-10493 GCF_000282555.1 Pseudomonas sp. GM102
TTTTTTTAATGATACGGCGACCACCGAGATCTACACTCTTTCCCCCGCCAATAACGGCTCGATCTACCAGGCTGGTTTCGAACAGAACCTGTACAGCGATCGCAAGGCGTTCAGGGTCGGTGACATCATCACCATCACCCTGAACGAGCGCACCCAGGCGAGCAAGAATGCCAACTCGCAGATCGACAAGAACAGCAAGACCGACATCGGCCTGAGCTCGTTTTTCGGGGGCGGCCTGAGCACCAGTGATCCAGTGGGCAGCGGTAGCCTGAGTCTGGACGTCGGTTATGAAGGTGACCGCGCCACCAAGGGCGACAGCAAGTCCGGCCAGAGCAACAGCCTGACCGGTTCGATCACCGTGACCGTCGCCGACGTGTTGCCTAACGGCATCATCGCCGTGCGCGGCGAGAAGTGGCTGACCCTGAACACTGGTGATGAACTGGTGCGGATTGCCGGTCTCGTTCGCGCCGATGACATCGCCACCGACAACACCGTGTCGTCGACCCGCGTCGCCGATGCACGCATCACCTACTCGGGCACCGGCGCGTTTGCCGATGCGAGTCAGCCAGGCTGGTTCGACCGTTTCTTCCTCAGCCCGCTGTTCCCTTTCTAGGTGGTCTTCCCGGTGAGCATGTTGAACTTCAAACACCTGATGGTGGGCGCCCTGTTGCTGACCGCAGCCTTCGACGCTCAAGCCGAGCGGCTGAAGGACATCGCCAGTATTTCTGGCGTGCGTTCCAACCAATTGATCGGCTACGGCCTGGTGGTCGGGCTTAACGGCACCGGTGACCAGACGACCCAGACTCCGTTCACCCTGCAGACCTTCAACAACATGCTTTCGCAGTTCGGCATCAAGGTGCCGGCAGGTTCGGGCAACGTGCAATTGAAGAACGTCGCGGCGGTATCGATCAGTGCCGACTTGCCAGCGTTCGCCAAGCCGGGTCAGCAGGTGGACATCACCGTGGCGTCCATCGGTAACTCCAAGAGCCTGCGCGGCGGCACCTTGCTGTTGACGCCGCTCAAAGGTATCGACGGCAACGTCTACGCCGTCGCACAGGGCAATCTCGTCGTTGGCGGTTTCGATGCCGAAGGGCGTGACGGTTCGAAGATCACCGTCAACGTTCCGTCGGCCGGTCGCATCCCTGGCGGTGCATCGGTCGAGCGTGCAGTGCCAAGCGGTTTCAATCAGGGCAACAGCCTGACCCTGAACCTCAATCGTTCGGACTTCACCACCGCCAAGCGCATCGTCGACAAGATCAACAACATGCTTGGCCCTGGCGTCGCTCAGGCCATCGACGGTGGTTCGATCCGTGTGACTGCGCCACTCGATCCGAGCCAGCGGGTCGACTATTTGTCGATCCTCGAAAACCTCGAAGTCGACCCGGGTCAGGCGGTGGCGAAAGTCATCATCAACTCGCGCACCGGCACCATCGTGATTGGCCAGAACGTCAAGGTTTCTCCGGCCGCCGTGACCCACGGCAGCCTGACCGTGACCATCACCGAAGACCCGATCGTCAGCCAGCCCGGCCCTCTGTCCAACGGGCAGACGGCGGTCGTGCCGCGCTCGCGAGTCAACGCCCAGCAAGAAGCCAAGCCGATGTTCAAGTTCGGCCCGGGCACCACTCTCGACGAAATCGTCCGTGCGGTGAATCAGGTCGGCGCGGCACCGGGTGACTTGATGGCGATCCTCGAAGCGCTGAAGCAGGCCGGCGCGTTGCAAGCCGATCTGATCGTGATCTGAGGACGGCGACCATGGATATGCGCAAAAGCGGTCTGGTCAGCAGCAGCGATTCGGGCTCCTACTCGGACCTGAACCGCCTGAACCAACTCAAGGTCGGCGACAAGAACAGCGATGCGAACATGCGCAAAGTAGCGCAGGAATTCGAGTCGCTGTTCCTTGGTGAAATGCTCAAGTCCATGCGCTCGGCCACCGAAGCGCTGGGCCAGGACAATCCGCTCAACACACCGGCAGCCAAGCAATACCAGGAAATGTACGACCAGCAGTTGGCCGTTTCCATGTCCCGCGAAGGCGGCGGTATTGGCCTGGCGGACGTGCTGATGCGCCAGATGTCGAAGAACAAACCGATGGCGCCGGGTGAGGCCGCGGCAGCGTCTGCCGCCAAACAAGCTGCGGCGAAAGCCGCCGTGGAAACGCCGATTGCCGCCGGTACGGTCGCCACCAACGGACCGCTGTCGCGTCTCAATGGTGAGCGCCCGTTGTGGGCTTCGCGCTCGGTGAAGACGCCGGCAAGCGCGGGCGAGGGGGCTCATCGCAATGACATGGCACTGATCAATCAGCGGCGTCTGGCATTGCCACCGAAACTGGCCGATCGTTTGCTCGCCGGGCTGGTGCCGTCGGCATCGACCGCTGCAACAACCGCCACAACGGCGCAGAACAGTATCCAGGTGCCGCAGGGCACCAAGACGGGTTCCGGTTCCCTGTACAACGGTGATTGGCTGGCTTCGCAAACGGACACGACCTCCAGCGGGCGTATGCAGATTTATGGGCGTGCCATGGCTCAAATACCCCTGGCGCCGGCGAAGAAAGCCTTCAGTTCCGCCGACGAATTCGTCAACACCATGCTGCCGATGGCCAAAGAAGCTGCCGACCGTATCGGTGTCGATCCGCGTTACCTGGTGGCTCAGGCTGCCCTGGAAACCGGTTGGGGCAAATCGGTCATGCGCGCCCAGGATGGCAGCAGCAGCCACAACCTGTTCGGCATCAAGGCCAGCAGTAACTGGAAAGGCGATTCGGCGCGGGCGATCACCAGCGAATTCAGAAATGGCGAGATGGTCAAGGAGACGGCCGAGTTCCGTTCCTATGCCTCTTACAAAGAAAGCTTCCATGACCTTGTGACGCTGCTGCAAAGCAATAATCGCTATCAAGATGTGCTGAAGTCGGCCGATAACCCAGAACAGTTTGTACGCGAGTTGCAAAAAGCCGGGTATGCAACCGACCCGGATTACGCAAGCAAGATCTCGCAGATAGCCAAGCAGATGACGAGTTACCAAAACTACGCTGCGGCGGGCGCTTCCACCACGCCTCTATAGGCACAAGGCATAAGGTCTGAACCATGAGTTTGCTCAATATCGGGATGTCGGGTCTGGCCGCTGGCCAATCCTCGTTGATGACTACCGGCAATAACATTGCCAACGCCGACACCGCCGGTTACTCACGCCAGCAAACCGTGCAAGGCACCAAGGCCTCGAATCAGTTCGGCAATGTCTACATCGGCACCGGCACGACCCTCGCCGATGTACGTCGGGTCTACAACAGCTACATTGATGCGCAGCTGCAGACCACTACGTCGCTCAATAGCGACTCGGCTGCCTACGCCGGGCAGATCAGCCCGCTCGATAAGTTGCTCTCGGACAGCGGCACAGGCCTCAATGGTGCCCTGACCAAGTTCTTCGCCTCTGTACAGAACGTCAACGCCAAGCCGGGCGACGATGCTTCCCGTCAACTGCTGCTCAGCGATGCGCAGGCCCTGAGCAACCGGTTCAACTCGATCTCCAGCCAGTTGACGCAGCAGAACGCGAACATCAACGGCAACCTGGCTGACATGGCCGATCAGATCAACAAGCTGGCGACCACCGTAGCCCAGTTGAACCAGAAGATCTCCGAAGTTTCCAACGCCGGTGGCCAGCCCAACGATCTGCTCGATGCGCGCAATGAGACCGTACGCCAGTTGTCCACCCTCACCGGTGCGCAAGTGATGGAACGTGACAATAGCCTCGACATTTACCTGGGCAGCGGTCAGCCGCTGGTCATGGGCAACACTGCCAGCAAGCTGGAAGTGGTGACGAGCAAAACCGACCCGTCGCGTTCGGCCATTCAGCTCAATCGCGGTTCGAGCACCATCGACATCACCTCGGTGATGACCGGTGGCGAGATGGGCGGCTTGCTGCGTTATCGCAGCACCGTGCTGGACCCGGCCATGAACGAGCTGGGGCGTGTGGCGCTGGTCGTCGCCGATCAGATGAACTCCATCCAGGCCCAAGGCATCGACAAGAACGGTGACTTCGGTTCGAACCTGTTCAACAGCATCAACAGTGCCGCGCAAATGGCCCAGCGCAGTATCGCCACAGTTGGCAACAGCGCAGGCTCGGGCAACTTCGATGTGACTATCGAGGACAGCGGCAAGCTGACCATCAACGATTACAAGGTCACCTTCACCAGCGCCACTAACTACACCGTGCAGCGTCTGCCTGAAGGCACCGCCATGGGCGCATTCAGTACGCTGACCACGCCGCCGCCGGTGATTGACGGTTTCTCGATGAAGCTCACCGGTGGCACCGCTGCCGCCGGCGACACCTTCAAGATCACCCCGACCCGCAACGCGGCGACCACCATCAAGACCGAGATGACCGACTCCAAGCGTCTGGCCATCGCCGCACCGTTGGGCGCGGCCATCGCGCCCGGTGTCAGCGGTACGTTGACCATTCCGGCCAGCGGTCAACCGACCCTGACCACACAGTTCGATATCTATGACTCGGCGACCACCACGGTGATCCAGAACGGTCTGAAGACTTCGACGCCGGTCAAAATCGTGTTCGGCACGGCCGGTGGTACGACCCAGACTTACCAAATGCTCGATGCCCAAGGTAACGCGCTCAGCAGCGGCACTATCGTGCCGGGGCAGAACAATACGCTGAGCCTGACCATTCCTCTGGTCGACGCCGGCGGCGCCGCGATCAATGATCCGGGGCCGCCAGTCGTGCAGCGTACTGTATCGTTCGACATGACCATCGCAGGCTCGCCGGGTACCTCGACGGCGATCAACGTGACGCTCAGTCAGCCGGGTACCCTGGACAACCGCAACGGCACCAAACTGGCTGGCTTGCAAACCCAGCAGACCGTGGATACCGGTTCGGCCAGTAAAGGCATTTCCCTGACTGACGCCTACGGCAAACTGGTTGAGGGCGTAGGCGCCAAGGCCGCCCAGGGCAAGCTCGACAGTGCTGCCACCGAAGCGATCCTGGCTAACGCCAAGAGCGCCCGCGATTCGCTGTCGGGTGTCGACCTCGATGAGGAAACCGGCAACCTGGTCAAGTATCAGCAGTACTACACCGCTTCTTCGCAGATCATCAAGGCTGCGCAGGAAATCTTCAACACACTGATCAGCAGTCTTTAAGGAGTCGTAGCCCATGCGCATTTCTACCGCCCAGTTTTACGAGTCCTCTGCCGCCAACTATCAGAAGAACTTCTCCAACGTGGTCAAAAGCAGCGAAGAGGCCAGCAGCCTCGTTCGCGTCAACACCGCTGCCGATGATCCGGTCGGTGCTTCGCGCTTGCTGCAATTGGGTCAACAGGCTTCGATGCTCGACCAATACGAAGCCAACGCCACCACCATCAAGGCGACGCTGGGCGCCACCGAAGCAGTGATGACCAGCATCAATAACGTGCTGCAGCGCGCCAGGGAACTGGCCGTCGGTGCCGGCAACGCCAGTTACACCGATGCCGACCGTCAGGCCAACGCATCGGAGCTGGGGCAGATCGAAGAACAGTTGCAGAGTCTGATGAACACCAAGGACGAGAACGGCAAGTACATCTTCGCCGGCTCCAAGGGCGACACCGTGCCGTTCACCCGCAATGACGATGGCACCTACAGCTACAACGGTGACCAGGTGACGCTTGACCTGGCGATCGGCGACAACATGTCGATGGCCACCAACAGCACCGGTTGGGAGGTGTTCCAGCAAGCGATCAACACCAGCCGCAGCGAGGTCACCCGGACTGCGCCGGTCGTGGATGATGGCCGTGTCGTCCTGTCCAATGGTCAAGTGTCGTCGAGCCTGACCTACAACAGCAAATTCCGTTCGGGTGAGCCATACACCGTCGACTTCGTCAGCGGCACCCAGTTGAAAATCACCGATTCGGGTGGTAACGACGTGACCGCCGAAGCCAGTCAGGGCGGTGCGTTCAATCCGGCCACCGCAGCTGGCCAGACCGTGTCGTTCCGCGGCGTTGATCTGACCCTGAACATCAATCTGGCAGCCGGTGACACCGCCGCTGCCGTGCTGCCGGGCCACAGCTTTACCCTGGCGGCCAAGCCTGACACCTTTACGGCGACTCGCAGCCCGGGCAACCCGACACCGACTCAGGTGACTGGCAGCAGCATCACCAACCCGGTGGCTTACCACGCCAGTTTCCCGACCGGTTCGGCGGTGATGAAGTTCACCAGCGCCACCGCTTTCGACTTGTATGCGGCACCGTTGACGGCCAACAGCAAGATAGTCTCTTCCGGCACCGTAGCGGCCGGTGTTGCGACCGCCTCGGGCGTGAGTTTCAACCTGTCCGGTGCACCAGCGGCAGGCGACCAGTTCAGCGTTGCGGTCAACACTCACGAAACCCAGAACATTCTGGACACCGTGAGCCAACTGAAAACGGCGCTGAACACGCCAACCAATGGCGATCCGATCCTGACCCAAAAGCTGCAAGCCTCCCTTGCTTCGGGCATCGGCAACCTGGCGAGCGGCAACGATCAGTTGTCCAGTGCGCTGAGTTCGGTGGGCGGTCGCGGTTCAGCGCTGGATACCCAGAGCGATACCAATCAGAGCCTGGTCCTGGCCAACTCCCAGACCCAGTCGGCGATCCGCGATTCCGATCCGGCCGAAGTGATGACTCGCCTGACCTTGCAACAAACCATGTTGCAAGCGTCGCAACTGGCCTTCAGCAAGATTGCTCAACTGGGCTTGTTCAACAAGATCTAAGCCTGTGTCTGTCGAGCTGCCAACCGTCTTTTCCTAAGCGGTTACGAAGCCTCTGCCTGAAAGGGCAGAGGCTCACCGCTCGAGAGTTTCGTCGTGAATCAACACCCTCTAGTCAGTATCGTCATCCCCGCCTTCAACCCGCGCTTCTTCAGCCAGGCGCTGGAAAGTTCGCTCGCTCAAACCTATGAGAACGTCGAAATCGTCATTTGTGATGATTCGTCGTCCGACGAGATTCGCGACATCGTCGAGTCGTTTGCCGACCCAGTGCACACCGTTCGTTACCTGCGTAACCCCAAGCGTCTCGGCCTGCAAAAGAACCTGCTGCGCTGCGTCGAAGCAGCTCAAGGCGAGTTCATCAAAGTACTTTGCGATGACGACCGTCTGTTCGCGCCGAGCATTGCCCTGCAAGCCCAGGTGCTGATCGATCATCCCGAGGCCACCCTCGTTTGCGCCCTGCGGATGATGAGTGATGCCAACAACTTCATCTTGCCCCCACGGATCGATAACTGCCGTTTTTCGCCCATCGATTCATTGCTCAAGGGCGATGACATGTTGGCGATTTTCGAGAGCACGCCGAAGAATTTTATCGGCAACTTCAGCTCGACGCTGATGCGCCGTGCCGATGTGCTCGAACTGTTGCCTGCGCTGATTCAGGAAGATTGTGGCTTTGTCGCGATGCTCGATTTCGCCTTGTTCGTGTGCCTGTTGCGTCGCGGTAACCTGGCGGCGTTGAACACCGTGCAGAGCACTGAGCGTCAGTACCCGGAGCGTCTGAGCAAGACGCTCGAAATGACTCGGGCTGCCGTGCAGGAATGGGAATGGCTGGCGCAAATGCTGACAGCGCGCGGTGGCGAATCGGCACCGGCCTCGGGTTGGGTGCGCAGCGTTGAATTGAGCAAAGCCTCTGAAGAGCCGCGCCAGTGGGAAGAGTTGTGCGTTGTGCGCGTGTTGGGTAACCGCAACACCGTGGTCAATGGCCGAGTGGGCGGCAATAGCGACAGCTATGCCGATTTCTACCGCGAGTGGCTGGCGGTTCGCACATTCAACCCGGCGGAAGCACGCCACATGCCGGAACGTATCAGCCGCTGGGCTGTGCGTCCGAATCTGGTGCCGATCATCATCGACACCGAATCTGACAGCGCCGGTCTAAAGGCCACACTGGCCAGCATCGGCACTCAACTGTACGCACCGCAAGCGGTGATCGTGCTGTCCAACGCCGATTGCGATGCCGACGATAAAGTGCTGCAGTTGCCGCTTGAGGCGAACTGGTCGCAACAACTCAATGCCGTGGTGCCGCAACTGGAAGGCGCGCATTGGTTCTATCTGCTGCGGGCGGGTGACACGCTGCGCGAGTCGGCGCTGCTGGTGCTGGCCGAGCGCATCGCCGGCACGCCGGGCATGCTGTGCGCCTATAGCGATGAAGGCGCGCTGGTCGAGGGTGAGTCCCTCGACCCGGTGTTCAAGCCTGACTTCAACCTCGACCTCATGCGTTCCTACCCCTACGTCGGGCGAACACTGGCATTCGAGCGGGAGCGCTTTCTGGCAGTGGGCGGTTTCGATCCGGCTCACGGCGAACTGGCGCCGCATGATTTGCTTTGGCGTCTGGTGGAAGAGGCCGGGTTGCACACCATCGAGCACATTGCCGAGATTCAGGTGGAGTCGACTCAGACCTTTCCCGACTGGATGTCGTTGCCTGAGGTGATCGAGGGCAGTGAGGCGTTGGTCAGTGCGCACCTGGCACGCATCGGTCTGGAACACCGGATTCGCCATGAAGAGTTGTCGCTGCTCAATCGCATTGATTACCTGCACGGCCATCGACCTTTGGTCTCGATCATCATTGCTGCGGGCACGTCGCTGGCCGCGTTGCAGCGCTGCACTGAAAGCCTGATCGAAAATACCACCTACACCGAATACGAAATCCTGATCGTCGATGAAGGTCGCGGCGATTCGGCGATGGCCGACTGGCTGAGTGCGATGGCCCAGTTGGGCGCGGCGATGCTGCGGGTGCTGCGTTATGACGTGCGTTCCGGTGAAGCGGCCATTGTCAACTTCGCGGCCAGTCATGCCCGTGGCGAGTACCTGTTGACGCTCAGCCCGCGCAGCGTGATTTGCGCGGGCGACTGGCTCGCCGAACTGCTCAATCACGCTCAGCGCCCGGAAGTCGGCGTGGTGGGCGCGCGGCTGCTGGGTTCCAACGGTGCGATCGTCTCCGCCGGCCTGATTCTGGGCCTGGCCGGGCCTGCCACTTCGCCGTTTCTCGGCGAGCATGCCAGTGCGCGGGGTTACATGCAGCGTCTGCAAGTAGCGCAGAACTGGAGTGCTGTCAGCAGTGATTGCCTGATGGTACGCAAAGAGGTATTCGACAGCCTGGGTCAATTGGATGAGGCTCAGTTCAACCTGGGCCTTGGTGGTGTTGATCTGTGCCTCAAGGCGGATAAAAACGGCTACCTGATTGTCTGGACGCCTTTTGCGACCGTGATGATGGGGGACGACGCGTCGCCTGCAACGTCGCAGGCCGATGTGCAGGCGCAGGTGCTTGAACACGAAACCTTCTACAAAAAGTGGCTACCGACAATCTCCCGTGATCCGGCCTACAACCCGGCGCTGACGCTCGGCGTGGCGAGCTTCAGTCTGGAGCCTTCGCTGCGTAACAACTGGAATCCGTTCTGCCATCGCGACCTGCCGCTGATTCTCGGGTTGCCGGTCAACGAGTCGGCAATCGGGCATTACCGTGTGACTGCACCTCTGGCAGAGCTTGAGGCGGCGGGACGAGTCATTGCACGCGTGGCCTACGAGTCGCCGTCGACCGTGGAAATCGAGCGTCTGTCGCCCGACACCATTATCTTGCAAGGTCGCTATAGCGACGGCTCGGCGGCAGACATTCTGCGCATGAAGAAATACTCCAGTGCCCTGCGGATTTTCGAGCTGGACGACTACATTGTCAGCACGCCAAAAAAGAACAGCCACGCCCGCAACAAGCCGGTCAACACCGAGCAGATGTTGCGTGATGGCATAGCCCTGTGCGACCGCGTGGTGGTGACGACGCAGGCACTGGCTGATGTGTTGTCGAGCATGCACAGCGAAATTCGCGTGGTGCCCAACATGCTGCCGCCCGCGCCATGGGCGACCTTGACCAGTCAGCGCCGCACCTCGAAAAAACCACGGGTTGGCTGGGGTGGCGGTACCAGTCATACCGGCGATCTGGAGATCATTGCCGAGGTGGTCCGTGAGCTGGCCAATGAGGTGGAGTGGGTATTCTTCGGTATGTGTCCGGACGCCTTGCGTCCTTACATCCATGAATTCCATGGCACCATCGATTTGCAGAGTTATCCGTACAAACTGGCTAGCCTGAACCTCGATCTGGCACTGGCGCCGTTGGAATTCCACATCTTCAACGACTGCAAAAGCAACTTGCGGTTACTGGAATATGGCGCGTGCGGGTATCCGGTGATTTGCACGGATACCCGCGCTTACGAGGGTTTCTTGCCGTGCACCAAAGTTTTGAGCAACAGCACTGAGGAGTGGTTGCAGGCGATCCGCATGCACTTGGCTGACCCGGATGCCAGCTATCGCATGGGGGATGAATTGCGTGAAGCGGTGCATCGGGATTTCATGTTGCGTGGGGATAATCTTCAGCATTGGTTGTGGGGGTGGTTGCCGGACTGATTTTTTTAGTCTGTGTACATATCCGTTTCTGCGGTAACGGCTTCTATTGGTTTCGCTTTTACAGCGAGTCACTTTCGAAAAGCGCGAAAGTAACCAAAGCGCTCTTGCCCCTT
>NZ_AKJB01000118.1:0-90419 GCF_000282555.1 Pseudomonas sp. GM102
CGGCTTCTGGCTCCACCGCCTCTACCGCAGCCAACGCGCCAGCCATGGCCACCCCCGCCGAAACCAGACCATTACGCCGCAACTCGTTAGGCACACAACTTGAGCGCGCGCGCCGGCAGGAGATTGCCGCCGCTGGTAAAAAACCGCTGACCCAGGGCCAGACGCCCATCTCGCCAGCGAGCGACGAGGCTTCGACTTCCGGGAGTACAGGCAAAGCCTCGAAAGAATTGACCAAGCCTCTGCCAAAACTGATGAACCATGAAACTTTTGAACTGGTGATGTCGCAACCCTACCGCGCCAAACCCAAGCAACGGATGAAGGTCAAGATGGAGTCGGTTCCGGAAGACTTTTCCAACACCCCGTCCGTACCGTTCAGAAGCAAGTCAGACCTTGATAATGCGCTCGCCCGGAGTACTCCGGAACCGAAGAAGGTTGCGCAGCAGGCACCAGAGCCAAAACCGGTCGATACCGACGGCGATAAACCCGACGACGCAGGCCCGCAACATCAGACAACCCAGGCCAGTACTTCAGGGACATCGGCCAGTGGCGTCAGCGAGATCGAAGAGATCGGCGAAGACACGGGGCTGCACGGTTTCAGCGAGGAAGATCACTCGCCAACCGGAAAAACCCCGGAGCAGGATGAACAGGCGATCAAATCAGCACTCAAGGAAAGTCGCCGGGAAGGTGGGCGGTTGCAGGGAGGTGACGGTCTCGGCCGTTCGATCAACGATCAACTGGCGCAGACGACCCGTGCAGCATCGCTGACAAATGAGCCGGGGCCAAAGCTGTCACGCAGCAATGCCGGGCGCTTCGACCATGGCACCGAGTTGCTGGAACGTCAGAACAACCCGAAACGGCCCCTGAGCCTGGACCGCGACGGCCAACTCCAGGTGGGGCGCATGGACCCTCCGGCGCTCGCCGACATCGTCCAGTCGAAGCTCAAGACCGCCAACAATTCGTTCGTCGCCCTGCACAGCGAATCCGGGGCCGATAGCCACGAACATGTGCTGCTGGACAACAAGGGCAACCTGCTCCATCTCAAGCAATCCGATACCGCGACCACCTTGCTGCGCAGCAGCCAAACCAGCGACGCCCATCAGTTCCTCAAGGACTTCAGCGATGCCGCCCCGCAACTGCGCAATCAAAACGGCAGCCTGGGCCTGTACGGACAAAACACCCAGATCGGCAAGGAGATATTGAGCGCACCCAGCAAGGCCCAGTTCAGCCATTTGACCGGCGTACACGAAGACCACAATGGGCAGCAACTGCGGCTGCATGACGACAAACTCTATCGCTTCGACCCGGCCACCAAGGGCTGGCAAGCGCACCCGGAGCTTGCCGGGCAGACGTTCAGCGCGCTGAGCACCCAAGGCAATGGCCGGACCTATGGGCTGACCGATAATGCGGTGGTCGACCTGAGTTCGGAAGGTCCTCGGCAATACCCGGCCAGTAACATCAAGGCCTTTTCCGTCAGCCGCGAGGGTGAAGCCGCCTTGCTCAACGTCAAGGACGATAAGCAAAGCCTCGGGCTGATCGATCTGGGCGCCAATCCGGCCACGGCGCTCACCGCGAGCATCGACTTGAAGCTCGCCGATGACGCGGACATCACCAGCATCGCCCTGACCAAAGACGCCCTGCTGCTCAGCGATACTCAGGGACGGCTATACAATGTCGATCGCCAGCAACTGAGCGATGGCCGCACCGAACTGTCGCTGACGCCAGAGCAGGCGATCACGCACCCGGACGTGAACCTGGGGGTGACCCACCATGCCGAAGCGTTGATCGGTGACGATCAGGGCCAGGTCCATGCAATGATCAAGGATCCGGCCGGTCACACCCATGCCCTCCCGGTCGATACCGCCAGCAGTTCGCTCAAGGCCGGTTGGAACCTGACCGACGCCATGGTGCTGAACAACACCCGCGGCCTGCCCAGCGTCACACCGACCCAGAATAATACCTTCGACCTCGGCCGCCACGGCAAAGTCGGCCTGGAGAACCAGCAAGTCCAGCGCTGGGACGCGGCCACCCGCGCCTGGGGGCATACCGAGATCAAGGATGTCAGCCATCTGAGTATCGGCCTCGATAGCCGGGCCTACATGATTCAGGACGGCACGCTGAAAAAGCTCGAGGTGAGCCAGGCCCCGGCTCCGCAATCCTTCGACCGAGACTATGCGCTGTCCCAGGCGACCCAAACCACCCAAGTAAGCGCCGGCAGCGATATCGCCGGGCTGGAGGGGCGCACCATCACCGGTTTTGCCATGATCAACCCGGAGCACTTCGTGGCCCTGGACGACACCGGCAAACTCACCGCCCACCACGAAAAAGGCGCGATGACCGAGCTGAGCACCGAGGGCTTGAACGGGTCGATCAAGTCCCTGGCCCTGGACCAGAATTCAGACTTGTACGCCCTGAACGATAAAGGTGAAGCCTTCCAGCTGGACAAGGAAGACTGGCAGGCCTCCGAGGCGAAACCGCGTCCCGAAGCGCAATGGAAAAAAATTGCCACGCCGGACGACGAACCGCTGGGCTCGCTGCGCACCGGCGATGACCAGCAATTGAACGTCACCCTGTTGCATGGCGACGATAAGCCGCTGGCCCGGCAAAACAACCATGACTGGAAAGCGGTAGAACCGTCAGAAACCAAGGATACCCTGAGCGAACTGCACGGGCGCATCAGTGACGGCGAAGTACGCAAGCGCATTCCCGGAACCGGCCTGATCGCCAAGTTCAGCACCACCGTGCTGGGCCGGGGAGGCATGGAATCGAAGAACCGCACCAGCTCGGGTGAGTTCATCACCGCCCACGTGTTCAAACCCACGCTGGAAATGCCGCGCTGGATGAAAGCCACGGGCGACAGCCTGGTACATACCGCCAAGGGCCGGGACGGTCTCAATGATGTTTACCAGGCCGAAGGCAAGGTGTTCAAACGCCTGGAGGCCATCGCTGACGCCAACACGCCAGTGCCGGCCAAAGGCGAAGACCTCAAGTCACGGATCGCCAGGCTCGACCTGGGCCCGGAAGGCAAGGGCCTGGTCGAGCAACTCGAGGGGTTTCGCAGTGAGCTGGAAAACCATGCGTACAAGAGCACCGTGCATCTGGGCCAGGAATATGGCCAGCTCAAAGCGGTGCCGTTCCGCCAGTTCGAAGGTCTGCTCAATCAGCATGGGGAATTCAATCCGCCGTCCACACGAACGGCTCTGAGCATGGGCCTGTCCGATGTCGCGCGTAAGCTCAACATCAACAGTTCCGACCATAACCTGATGCAAGAGCTGCAAGGCGCCCTGAAGAAAATCGCCCCTTCGGATGAGAACCGCACTGGCGAACTGCTGGGCAAGCTTGAAGAAAAGGGCATGAATATCTCTCACCAGAAGGAAGAGATCCCCTTGGGCCGTCGGCGCAATCCGGGCGACGACCTGGCACTGACCAAGGCACGGCTGGCGCTGGATGTGGTGGCCCTCAAGGATTTGTCCGACCTGGTGGGCAAGATCGAGAACGAGCAAAAGCAGGCACAGGAACCACTACCGCAACAGGCTCAACATGAACCACCGCGGATGCGCACCGCGCAACTCATGGAGTACCGCGACGGGTTGCTGCAACTGCGCGATGTGCAGTACGAAGAACACCCGGTCAAGCAGGTCACCGACATGGGCTTCCGTGGGCATGCCAGCCTGGAATCGACCTATGACGGTATCAAGGCCTTCATCAACGGTTTCAGCAAGACCGACCATGCCATCAACACCAACCTGCGCGCCGCCACCGGCAGCACCACCCAGAAGGAACTGGCCGGCACGCTCACGTCCGCGTTGAAACAGCTCGATTCCGATGATGAAATCAGTATTCAGCGCAGCTATGGCGCCAACCTCAGCACGCCCTTCATCGCACCCGTCGGCAAACCCATGGGCCCCTTCCCCAGCGGTGGCGTGGGCGCCTCGCGCAGCTACACCCTGAATGCCGAACGTGATGGCGAGGGCGTCAAGGTCTATATGATTCGCGAGGGATCGCTCACAGGTTCGGGGGGGCTGGGCGCGGGCAGAAACCTGTTGCTCGACATGACGGGCAAGGAATCCAACAATAAAAAATTGCCGACGGATTCCGACCGCAGTTTCCTGCCGGCCTTTCGTCTGGACGGTGAACTGAGCGCGACAGGCACCGGACGCGAACGCAATGCCCTGGTGTTCAACATCGCCGATGAAGACCTCGGCAAATTCGTCGACGGCATGATCTCCGGCAAGACCACCCCCATGGATCTAATGAAAAGCGGTTATGCCCATGAGGTGGAAAAGGGCCGGAACTTCAACTTCGATGTCGTCCTGAGCGCTACCGCCGATGGCCGCGCCGGGATCGGCCTCAGCGAAGACGGCAGCACGCCGCTGTCTTCGGCGGCGCGGTTGACCGGTGGCGCCAGCGTCAGCGTCAACCTGATGAACTACAGCGACTACTCGCTGAAGTCGACCTCCGACGACACTCGCGTGCGCCGCGAAGGTGGCATGAACCGCCCACGTTTTCTCAATAGCCTGACCGCCGGCACCCATTTTCGCGGTCAACTGGTGGGCGGTCAGGATATTCCACCGCCCACAGGTAGCACCGCCGATGCCGGCGCGTTGGGAATCAACCTGCCGGCCGCTTACAGCAAATCGGTCACGGTGGAATCGAAAACCACCAAGCGCATGAAATTCCAGTTCAGCGAGGCGCTGCCGTTGAAAGACTCGGACGTCGGCAAAATTTCCGATGGCTTGAAAAGCGCCTTCAAGGATAAAGCCACCGAAAAAGCCTTGACGCAGCTTGGCGAGCAAGCGAAAGCGCCGGCGACGGATCCGGACAAGGCCATCGACGCACATCTGGAGGGGCTAGAGAGTCTGTTCGCGGACAAGACGCCACTGAACGATGAGCAACATGCGGCCAAGCGTGCGTTGACCCGAGCCGGCCATCAGCATGCTGCAGCCAAGAGTCATCACAACATGCTCGACAGCGCCCGTTTCGAAAGCTCCTACACCAATATGTCGCGCCTGGATGAGAAAAGCCTGCTGACCCAACTGACCATGGGTTTGAATCCAAACCACGTGCAGAGCAATGCCGAGCGAATCGCCGGGTTCATGGAGCAGGATCCCAAACTCAAAGCACTGATCGGGAACCTGAAATCCTCCATGGGCACCCTCGCCCGTGTCCGCCTGGAGCTCAAGGACGGGCCAAGCGACAGCGTGGATATCGGTTCGAGGAACGGCACCCTGACCCATGGCGACCTGACCAAAATGCTCGATAACCGCGACAACATGCGGCTCAAGTCGATCACCGTTTATCACTCCGCCACCCAGCCGGACAGCTTCACCACCCCCACCCCACTGCTCAGCGCCAGCAGTGGAGCGGCCCTGACCATCACCAAGACCGTAGGCCAGGTCAATTTCACCTATGGCGAAGACGAGAGCGTGCCGAAGGCTTACACCCTCGCCGGCGACATCGCCAAGACCGATGCCGGTACCAAAGCGCTTCTGACCGAGTTGAAAGACTCCGGTCTGCAGCTCAAGAGTTAAGCCGTTCGCCAGGCGTGTATTCGCACGAATACACGCCTGAGACGGCCACTGACAATCGCGCCTCTCTCATTATTCGATTATCTGGAGTACCTCGCCGTGCGCCCCTCCTTTTATCCGCTGGACTCGTTCAAACCGCTGCTTGAACTGAAAAACAACTGGCAGATCATTCGCGATGAACTATCGCGTCTGCAGGCACCTTTGCTCGACATCGACCGGACCGACAAGAGCCATGCTCAGGTCTTCACCGAACTCAACCAGCACATGCTTCAGGGCGGTGACTACGGTTGGCTCAAAGGCTGGGGGCAGGCCGGCGGGAATCGCGACTGGGTGCAATTTGCCCTGCAGGTGCAGAACCAGCCGATCGAGGCCGCCCGGGCGTTTTTTCCCGAGACGCTCAAGCTGCTCGACGCTCTTGATGGCCTCAAGGTGTGCTCCCTGGCACGTCTGGCCGCTCACAGTTTCCTGAGCTGCCATCGGCATCCGGAAGTGTTCACCGAGGGATTGCTACAAATGCACATCACCTTGAGCGCAGCGGATGAGCGCAATTACGCCTACCTCAACGTCAATGGTGAATTTCATCAGCATCGCATGGGTGAAGCCGTGATCTTCGATGGTTCGCTCGATCACTTCGTGGTCAACGCCTCGGAGGTCGAGCGCACCATTCTTTACCTTGAGTTCGATAAAGCCAGAATGGCCAGCCGCTGAATGCCGCAGGCACCGCACATCATCTACAGCCGAAACGAAAAAGCCCGATCGAATGACCGCAATGCTGTTCACTTAAGCGTGCTCTTGGGTCATGCCTACCTTTGTGGCGAGCGAGCTTGCTCGCGCTGGGCTGCGTAGCGGCCCCAAAAATCTGACAACCACTGCCGATTTTTGTGAGTGCTACGCACTCAAGCGGGAGCAAGCTGCCTCGCCACAGGTTTCTCTGACTCAAGACTCTCTTAGTGAACTGCATTGCCGTCAAATGACCGGGCCTGATTCCAGCGGTATATCAGTGCATGCTGGGTCTCGCGTCGCCAGCCCGCAGGATCCTGTCGGCAAATAGCCGAACGATCCAGAAGGCTGTCACTGCGGCATCGCTTTGCAGGTCTTGAGCATCCGCATCACGCAAGAACAAGGTCTCCAGACCGTCGACATAGCGGTCGAACTGAAAGCGCCCGCTGTCTTGAGTCGGTTGATCGAGTGTTGCATGCAAACGCTCGAGCACCAGCTCGATCGCATATTCGAACGCCTTGCGTTGTTCCGGCGAAAGGTAGCCGTCACCCTGCACCAGACTCTTCCAGCTCACAGGAACTTGATCCTCTGTCTGCCCGGCTGCCATCACACGTCCTCCCGTTTGGTCGATTCAGGCAGTTTGCTGTAGGCATTCTCGACATTCTGCAGATCGATGTTGTGGGTCTTGAGGTTCAGGCCTTCACTGTCGCTTTTGACGAACGAAAACTTGCCGTTCTCGGCACTGATGTTGTTCAGGTCGAGATTCCAGTTACCTTGCTGGCCACCATTGGTGCGCATGAAGGTGCCGAAATCCTTGACCTTGAAGTTATCGACTTTCACGTTGGCATCGGCATTGAGCTGGAAGACTTTGTCGTTCGCGCCCTGGGCGGTGCTGTTGGTGATGTTCAGGTTGGTGGTCTTGGCACCGCCATCCTTCACGGTCAGCGCATCTTCGCCGACATTGGTCCAGTGCACGTTATCGACGTTGACCGCCTTCTCGCTCCCGGCCTTGACGTGAACGCCGTCCGCGCCGTTTTCACCGATCACGACGTTCTTCAGGGTGGCGCCCTCGGCCAGTTCGAACAGTGGTTTTTGCCCCTCGCCTTGACCGCCATCACCCAGGGCGGAACCTGCGGTGAAGGTCTTGCCGCCACCGTCAAAGGTTTCGCCAGGACCGACCTTGATGGTCTCGTTGACCACTGTCGGATTGCTCGATGCGGTCGGGAAATCGATGTTCGAAGCCCCGCCTGTGCTTGAAGTCGCATTGGAGGACGGCGCCAGACCTTTCGAGTCAGTGCCCGTCGGCGCCAATGCACCGCCACCACCACCGCCTGCAGCTCCGGTGACCGTAGGCGCGCCCCCCTCGGAACCACCGGCCCCAGGAGCAGCACCGCCCCCTCCTCCGCCACCGGAAACCGGCGATGGGCTGCCGCCCGCCGAGACCGGCGAAGTGCCGCCGCCGGACGATGTATCAGCGCCTTTCGCCGCGTCGCCGAAGGTTTCCGGGTGGCTGTCCATGAACTGACTGATCAACTCCAGCAGCTCTTTCAGGTTGCTATCCTGGTTAACCTGGCCACCGCCGTCGGCGGTCGGCGATACCGAGTTTTTCAAGGAGCCGTCGCTAAGACTCTTCATCAAGTTGTTGACCAGCTCTTCAGTGCTTTGGCTGTCACCTGATCCGCTGGTACCACCCACGCCCGTGCCACCAGCCAACTCGTTGGTGCCGCCCAGCGCGTTCAGTTTATTGCCGCCGGCACCCGCACCACCCAGGGCGTCGCTGCCCTTGCCCTGGTTCGAGCCTTCGGCATTATCGCCACCCAGGACCTTCTCGAAGAGTGCCAGCAGCACCTGCTTGAGCAGCTCTTTGTCCGCTGCTTCGTCACCACCTTGAGTCGCGCCCTTATCGGACGTACCGCCCTGACCGCCGCCCTGGACATTGTTGTTGCCGCTCTTCAGCTTTTCCAGCAGATCGCTGATGGCATTCGAGCCATCGCCATTGCCCGCACTGCCTGCGCCCTGTTGCCCTGAAGAAGAGTTGAGCAGCATCTCAGACAGCAGGCCTGCCAGGTCCTCCAGGGCTGAAGCACCGGACTGGCTGCCATTGGCGCCAGTCTGCCCCAGCCCGGTGTCGCCTTGAGTGCCGATACCATTGGCGCCGGAAGCACTTTGGCCAAGGTTTATTGTGATATTTAAGTCCGCCATATTTTTAGCCTCATCGATCAATAACAAGAAGTGACACTCGCCAACGCTTCCGCGTATTGCGGAGGCGCTTTAGACTTTCGGCGCGTCGCCCAAACCGGAAGTCCCGCCATTGCCTTGGCCTGGCGTGCCGAACGTTTCCGGATAGGTGTCCATGAGCTGGCCGACCATTCCCAACGTCTCCTGCGAGGTGCCGTCCTTGCTGACCTGACCACCCCCATCGGAAGTCGGTGCTACCGACTTCGACAAGGAGCTGTCACCGAGGCTTTTCATCAAGGTGTTGAGCAGTTCTTCAATACCTTGGCCGCCTGCTCCACTCGCCCCACCCGGGCTGGCACCGCCGGCTCCACTTGCGCCATCGACACCCTTGCTCTGACCGGTGCTGTCACCACTCTCACCGCCCTGCAGTTGTTTGAGGAGCGCCTGAAGAAGCTGTTTGAGCAAGTCCTGCGCTGACGCGTCTTCACCGCCCTTGGTTTGCGCATCCTTGTTGGACGCGTCGCTCTGACCGCTGTCCTGGGCGCCTTGAGTGCCGCTCTTCAACTGATCCAGCAACTTGCTGAGGGCATCCGAGCCCGCACCACTGCCGCTCCCGGTGCCACCTGCGCCTTGTTGGCCCGAACCCTCGGACGACTTGAGCAGCAGTTCGGACAGTGCACCCGCCAGATCCTCCAGCGATGAACCAGCGGATTGACCGCCTCCCAGGCCAGTCTGGCCCAGCCCTGTGTCACCCGCGCCGCCAAGACCGCCCAGGCCGGAAGAGCCCAATGAACTTTGCGAAATACTTGAATCTGCCATGATCTGTAGCCTCGCTTGAAAGTGAATGGGATAGTTACGGACTGTAACCATCCCTCGCTAAGTGGCGCGCAATAACAGCCAGTTCCCTGTTACTTGTATTACGCCAACAGTCGCCCAAGCGAAGTACGGATTTCCCTGACCTGTGCAATAAAACCGGTCACCCAATGACAGAAGTGGTCTTCATTCAAATACTCGAGTTCGCGCTGAGTGCACAGACGCACCTCACCCTGATCCAGCGCGAGCCAGCAACCGCGCAAGGCCGAGACGTCGAAGTTCAAATCAAGCAAGCGCTGAAAATTATCAGCGCGTTTTTGAACAGTTCCGAGCCGACAGTGAAGTACGATATTTTCACTGTGTTCCGGAAATTCAATAACAGCCACTTGATTATCGTCGCTATCATAAAGTGCACATACGCCCTGTTGTAAAGCCAAGGGGAGCCCCAACCGTTCACCCATTCGGTCGAGAAAGCGCTGGATAGTTTTATTGGAGTCCGCCATTTTTAACCCTCTCATGTGAGCATCTGCCAGGCACTCGCCTGGCTCACTTCATGAGTGGAAAAACAATGGCATGCGGTTCCTTGTGGAACCGAGCCAGACTCAGTGCTTCAGACCTGCCAGTTCCAGCACCTGAGTCAAAATCTGTTCCAGCGTATCGCTGGAGCGCAACTCGTCGGGCAGCGCATGCCAGATCACGAACGTATGCTGGCCATCAAGACAAATGTAATAACCGTCGAAGGATTCTATGTCCTCAAAACGGCGCTTCAACGTATCGGAAAAAAGATTCGGTCGCTGCGCACTGCGCTGAATATTCAAAGCAATGCCCCAACCGACGCCTTCCTCGCGAAAGGCCAGTTCAATACCCGGAGCCCATTGCCAGACACTGGCTCGTCCCTCACCGACATGGGTCATGAAGTCCTGTTGATCGGTACTGCGGATAATCACTTCATTCATGCAGCGGCACCCTACTGTAATCACTTTGTCCGTTGCGTAAAGCCGGTGACCACCAAACACTCAACTGCTGCTCATTAGACACAGGTCTTGCGCAATCAGATGAATTGCAGTTCGTTGTACCCGTGGCGGAACACCCACTCAAAAGCAACTGACTCCCGATCAATAAAAAAGAAAAATAATTAACGTTCATACTTATATCCCTTACCTTCATCGCTCCCTGCCGCCTGCAATAGTAAGACTAATGATTGAAGCCTCCATCAGACAGGCAGCAACAGAGAATCATGATTAATTAATTAACTCAATATTGTTCTCTGCTCAAAGCGGCAATAGTGACATTCTCGATGGTTTTGCCGGCACTCCAGTAATGGCAATGGGACGCAAGGCGATAAACACTTCAGCGGACTCGCCAGGCGGCAACAACGTATCCGGCCAGACCGTCACCGCAAGCGTCTGCGGGCCAGCACAGGATTGTTCTTCGAACTGCAGTGGCCGCTTGCCGGTGTTGCG
The DNA here is from genome assembly GCF_000282555.1 of Pseudomonas sp. GM102. Lineage (NCBI taxonomy): Bacteria > Pseudomonadati > Pseudomonadota > Gammaproteobacteria > Pseudomonadales > Pseudomonadaceae > Pseudomonas > Pseudomonas sp. GM102. Next base: position 10,700 of record NZ_AKJB01000118.1, read on the forward strand.
CACCACACCCACTGCAACACTGTAGTCGATACCCGCGAACCACTGCCCCTTTTCGGGTCTGAACGCCAAAGGCTGGTCCCCGACCTTGCACAGATCCCGTACTGCCACGCCGGAAGATAGAGCGTTGACTCCGGCAGGAATACGCCCCTTGACCAACTCACCCATGGCAGTGCCCAGCACATCACGCAACAGTGCGTCCTTGCCCGGCGATGTTGTGTGCGCCAGCGCCGCAGCCAACTGTGGCTTGTTCTCCGCCGCCAGGTAACGCGCCGGGTCCACTTGATCGCCAATCAGCCGCGGGGTCAGGATGAACAGCCGCTCGCGTCGTGAGTTTTCCCGGCGCTTGGACGAAAACAATGGCCCCACTAGCGGCAGATCACTCAGGAGCGGAATCCGGTCTTCATGGTCGCCGCTTTCATCGACATGGAACCCACCAATGACCAGCGAGCGATTCTCGCTGATAACTGCCTGGGTACTGACACTGCTGCGCTTGATCCCTGGCGTAGTGCTGTCGGCGCTCTGTTCGATCTGGCCATCTTCGATATCGATGATCAACTGGAAGCGGTTCTGCGCGCCATTGGGTATGGTTCGCGGGATCACCTGCAAACTGGTGCCAGCGGTGACGGGTTGAATGTTCGCCACCCGCTCGCCGGTGGCAGTGATGTACACGGTGCGACTGAAATCGATCACCGCCGGCTGGTTCTCCAGCGTCAGCACTGAAGGATTGGCAATCACCGACGCGACGCCCTGACCTTCCAGCGCCTGTATGTCGGCAAAGAAACGCTTGAAGTCACTGATAAACAGGGTCGACGTACCGCCCGTCAGCAATGAACTGCCGAAACCGACTGACCCTGCCTGTGCGCTCCAGCGCGACTCCAGCTGCGATAACTGAGTGCGGTCGATATCCAGAATGACCGCATCGATCTCCACCAGATTACGCGAAACATCCAGCTGCTCGATCAGCTTCTCATAGACATCGCGCTTCTGCGGATCGTCATAAATTAACAGCGCATTGTTGCGCGAGTCAGCCACCACTTTTTTGTTCGACTTACTCGCCGAAACGCCGACGGATCGCGGCTTGACCGGTTCCCGCTCGCCCGCCAGGCTCTGGATTTTCCCCCGGGCCATGTCTGCCAGGCCCTGGTAGGCCTGAATGCTGTCTTGAAAACCCACCGGCGAAACGGGAATTCGTCGGCTGTCGAGCAAACCGTTCAGCATATTGGCCACGCCCGGAATCACCAGGCTCTGGTCGCGATAACGAACCTCCCGATCGTCCACCGAGGCGTAACGCAAAGGGAACATCATGACCTGCTGCTTCTCTTCAGGCTTGACCTTCTCTTTGCTGAAGCCGCGGATAAACTCGATGTAACTCGAGGGGCCGCTGACCAGCACCACGCCTTCGTCGGGCAGCTCGCCCCAGCCGAAGCGTTTATCCAGCAACCCGATGTCCGTCAGGGCCTGTTTCAAGTCAGGAGCGGCATCGGCGGAAATTTCCAGGCGCTGAGAAACCTGTTCGGCCTGAGGGCTCACATACAGCTTGCCGTTATAGAGAAACCACTGGAATTGATGTTCCAGCGCCAACCGGTTGAGAAACTCTTCGGCGTTGGCTGAACGTATCTTCGCGTTCACCACACCGTTAACCCCATGCAGGCTCAACTTGACGCCGAACGACTCGGCGAAGTCGGCAAGCACCGTCGACAAGGGCGTTTCAACCGCTTCATAGGCGTAGGCCGACTGGCGCCAATCCTCCGGGACGCCAGCCAACGCCGGTAGCGCCAGGGCACCCAGCAGGGGTAACCAGCAAAGTCGCTTAAACATAAGGTCTCCCCATCAAGGTAGGTCGCTCGGGCCGTCGAGGGGTTGGCGCACTGGCTTCAGTGAGCAACGATTGCCAGATATCGCGCTGATTGGCCAATGACTCCAGTGCACGGATGATTGCCGAACTGTCATCGCTCATCAGACGCAGTAAAAGGCAGAGACGACGTTCCTGCGGATCGAGCGCCAGTGCACCGGCAAAGCGTCCAAGGCTGGGGCCGCAAAGACGCAGCGCAGCTTCAAGCGAAGCATCGTCGCCACGCCAGACAGTGCTGAGCATCGCGCAACACAGCACACCGCCCCCACGGCGCTGCAAGGACATCCGGGCACCATCGACCGCCAGGCTCAGCTCATGCTCGCCACTGTCCAGCCAACGCTCGACCGTCAGCTTGAGCTCAGCGGATTTCATTGATAATGGCCTTGGCCAGGTTGTGCTTGACCACAACCTCCTGATTCGCCGCCCAGGAGGCGGTGGATGTCTGACGCATTGCGGTGTTGAAGGCGTGCCAGTCATCCGGGGAAAGGCCATCCATCTCTACGGCAGATTTGTCCAACTGTTGTTGCGTGCGCTCGAAATTGCTATCGAGACGGTGTCGGATTGCTTCCAAAGAAAACATGGTGATACTCCTGGTCCTTGACTCTCTGATGAGTGGTACGGCACGCACTTCGGTTCCGTCGAACGTTCGATCAATCAGCCGAAACTCAAGCGCAGCTCTCGAGACGCTCTTGCTCCGGCAGAATCCAGCGCTGCAGGGCCTGCCAACTCAGATTGAAGTCACCGCTGCCGGTGCGCAGGCTCAAACCCTGCGCGGGCAGTTGCGGGTCGGCGCGCACTGTCCAGTTCGAATGGCCAAGCACACGCAAGCGCTCGGCAAGCACTTGCGCAAGGTCCGGATGACAATGCAGCACACTGGCTTCGTCAGCAGGCTGGGCAGCCTTCAGATGGCGCAGCAAGGAATCGATACGAGTCGGCTCCGGGACTTCGCCCAGTAACGTGCGCAATGCCTCGTCGAGCAACTGCCGCGCCGTTTCATTCAGCCCTTCCCACATCTGCTCGCGCTGCGTTTGCCAGTCGTCGAACAGCGCTTGAGCCTGCCCCCAGACTTGCGCCTGGGCTTGCTCGGCGGCGTCCTCGCGCAACGCTTGCGCTTGTGTGAATGCGGCGTCGAGAAGACTTTGTGCCTGTTCTCGGGCAACCTCCAGGACCTGCGCGGCGAGCAAACAGTCTTCTATCGTTTCGCGACGCAACAGTGGCTCGCCGATGAGTTGGCGATCACCGGCCAGTGTGAGTTTGCGAACGGCCAGCATGTCAAAATCCCCTTACTCCATGACGTTAAAGACATGCCAACTGACCGCCTCCCACACGGCATCCAGCCTGGGCGACGGCATCGCTGGCAGCGTGATCCGCTCGACCGCCTCGATGGCAGGCCGAGGAAATCCCAGGCGCAGTTTTCTCCAAGTGGGCTCTGCGACCCAGGCCTTGAGTAACAACAGCCCCGCCTCCTCGGGCGGGTACTGGCGCCACCCTTCGGGCATCCAATAGCCAGGCTGCAAAGCCTTGGCCATGCGTCGACACCAAGTGTGCCCGGCTTCATCCAGGTCCGGGCCCGACGCTCCCCCGCTGCAGATGGCAATCGCCAGATCGAGGGCCCGTTGTCGGCCCTCCGGCGCAAGCTGGAGCAAGCGCAATAAAGCCGGACGCGGTTCTTGTGCCGGCAGCGCAATAACATCCAGCCTGTGGCTCAGCCATGAATAGCGAATCTTGCCAACCGTCGCGGCCAGCTCGGGATCCAGCCCGATACGCGCTTGCAGATGCCAGCTGGGATGGGCGTTCGACCATCCATAGGCCCACCAGCGCAACCAGTAGAGCGACTGCTCGGCACTTGTTGCGACGTTCATCGAGGGTCGCTCAAGGGTTCTTTGCCGGACTTGAGTCGGGCAACAATGGTTTGACGCCAGCCGGGGTTCAGCGCGAATAGCCCGATCAGAAACAGCAACAGTCCCACCGCGCTGAGCAGCGCAATCAATTGCCAGAATTCCAGCCGATCACGTGCAATGACGAACAACCCGAAACTGACCATGTCCGGCTGCGCCTGATAGGTTTCAGCAGGCACGAAAATGACCGAGAGTTTCTTTTCATCGGCTCCCGCCATACCCGGAATGCTGCTGGCGACCATGCTGCGAATGCGCGGTACAACACTGTCCGGATCAAAATCCTCGCGGTGTTTGATAAACACCGCCGCCGAGGCAGGTTGTACCGGCTCTCCCGGTGCAATGCGCTCAGGCAACACGACATGCACCCGCGCGACCACCACGCCATCGATCTGTGAAAGCGTGCGCTCCAGTTCCTGCGACAGCGCATAGATATAGCGTGCCCGTTCTTCCAGCGGCGAGGAGATAACCCCTTCCTTGCGAAAAATATCGCCCAGGCTCGAATGCGAGTCGCGCGGTAAACCCACGGCACTCAGCACCCGGACGGCGCGCGATATATCTTGCGCAGAGACCAGAACCGCCACGCTGGTCTTGTCTACGCGCTTTTGTGCATCGATGTGCTTGTTCGACAACTCGGCGAGTACTTCATTGGCATCCTGTTCGGAAAGGCCACGATGCAATTCCATGCGGTCGCCACAGGCAGCCATCGACATCGACAACAGCAGGACGCTTGCCAGTCTCACTACTCTAAGACGCATATTCATGCCTATTGCAGACTGGTGAGTTTTTCCACGCTCTGTGCGGCTTTGCTAACGATTTTTGCGCTGAGCAAACTCTCCAGATAAAACGAGGACAACGAGCGGTTGGCCTTCATCGCGTCTTGCGGGTCAATGGACCTCGACGCCCGATCCAGATCCCGTGCGGCCCGATCGCTGAAACGCTGTAGCGACAGCGAGGCCTGCGAGGCAGGGATCGCCACCTGATCGGCGCTTGCCGGTTTCTCGGCGGCCCGATGCAAGGTGGCGTTGAACCAAGCGATGTCTGCCTTGGCAGGAGCATCGTCTGGCGTTATTGCAGAACCGGATACATCTGCATGACTACCTGTTATGCGTGTAATCGCCATCACGCTCCTCCTGCCAAGGCATGGGTGTTGCCCTCAACCGCGGGCGTTGGTGGAAGACTGCTGGACCAGCACTGAGAGTACGTTGCCGGCCGCAATGCTGGCGTCGGTCTGCAACGTATTGCCAGCGCCACCGTTCAAGAAGTTCTGCCCGGCATTCGGCATGTCTGCCGCCAGGGAGTTACCTTGAGCGTTGTCTTTGACCTGCCCTTTGATCATGTCGATGGCCTTCTGGAATTGCTCGCCTTCGGCACGGGACATGTAGGTATCGCCCTCGGACAGCTCGCCCATCCAGTCCTTCGACTTGCCGTCCGGCTTGCCGAATTCTTCCGGGTGCATATCCATGAAACGGGCCACTTCCTTGAGTACATCCTTGTCCTCAGGGTCGAACGCCACCTCTCCACGCTTGTCGCGTGCAGGATCGCCAGTCGGCTTGAGCAGATTGTCGAGCGTCTCTTCACCCAGATCGCCGAGCAAGGCCGACAACAAGTCGTTGGTGTCCAGCGAGCCTGAGGAATTCTGCGTGCCGTTGCTGCCGAAACCGCCGGAGTCGTTGCCCACGCCACCGCCGAGAATCTCTTGAATCAGACTCTCCAGCCCTTTGGTAAAGGCTTTCTTTTCGTCGCCACTGAGGTAATCATCCTCGCCCAGCTCATCCTTCCAGCCGTTCACATTGCCATTGGCATCGTCGGGCTTTCCGAACTTTTCCGGGTTCTTGTCCATATGTTCCGCGACCATGGCGACCAGCGGATTTTTCTGATCGAACTTCGCGCCGCTGCCTTTCTTTTCAAGTAACACGTCACTCAGCAAAGAAGCGATGCTACTGGCCGTATCGCTACTCTTACTGTCGAACTCGGCAACATTATTGAAGCCACTGGGCGTGGTACTAAGCGAAGAAGAAATCATATGCTCTACTCCTTGAAAGTGATGACCCATACAGCCCTGCCCATTGACACGGGCAGGGCTGTCGTCAACTTAGTAGTTGATGGCCTTACCGGTTTGCTGCATCGCGTTCTGGGCTTTAGTTGCCGAATCCTGATAGGCACTGGAAATGCCGTTCACGGTATCGGTCATCATTTTGTTGGATTGCGCTTCAGCATTCATTGTGGTGGTCGCAGCAGAAGTTGCGTCCATCTTAGTCATTGCAGCCATCGAAGCGCCAAGGGAAGCACCACCAGCCATAGTTATTACTCCTGATCATTGAAGGTTTTTTTGAACATCGACATGACATTCGCTTAATGAGTGGAGGTGCGTAGAAAATGGTTCCAAAGTTTCTCAGAGACAAAAATACCGATAATCCGCCAGGGCACTTTCCTCCCTCATCAGCCATCGAACAGGTCATCTGGTCGGGCCAACGATCAATGCGTGCCAGGGTGATTCCCGTCTGCACGCCTTATTCATCCCGTCAGAAAAAGCATTTCCAACGATTGTCATATCCCATGGGGGGTTCCAGAACTCCTCTAATGGGAGTTTGATAAACACCAGGTTTTAGAACCAAAACAGTGCAAGAACGATTTTCGATGCTGTGCCGGCAATCGCTCAGAAACCCACTACACCCCCATCCACTCGCTTGCAGAGGTGATGTCCAACGCTTTCATGCGGTGGTAAAGGGTACGCTTGGGAATCCCCAGTTCACTGACCACCGCCTCGATGCACTTGGCGTGGCGAAAAAGCGAGTCCTGAATGAGGGCTTTCTCGAACGAACGCAACTGAGGCCTCAGCAATACTGTGCTTTCACCGCTGGCATGATGCTCTCCCTGCAAGGGCGAAACTCCCAAAACGAAGCGTTCAGCAGCGCCCTTGAGCTCTCGGATATTACCCGGCCAATGATGGCTGAGCAGTTGCTTGCGCAACTCGGCCGGGGCTTCAAGCATGGGTTTGGTGTGCTTGGATGCCGCATCCTCGGCAAAGCGTTCGAACAAGGGCAATATCAAGTCGGGTCGAGAGCGCAGAGTGGGAAGTTTGATGGTGATGACATTCAAGCGAAAATACAGGTCGCGACGGAATTTACCCTGCTCGACCAGCGTTTTCAGTGGCGTTTGCGTTGCTACAAGAACTCGCAGATCCAAGGGCACGAAACGCGTAGAACCCAATCGCTCGATACCACGCATCTCCAACACCCTGAGCAGTTTTGCCTGCAATAGCGGCGGCATACTGTCGATTTCATCGAGAAACAATGTGCCCTTGTCAGAAGCCTCGATGTAACCGGATCGAGATTTATGCGCCCCGGTAAAAGCCCCTGCCATCACCCCGAACAACTCGCTTTCCGCCAGTTGCTCGGGCACTGCGGCACAGTTCAGAGCGACAAACGGCCCTGATCGTCCGGAGAGTTGATGGGCACGGCGCGCCAACGTGTCTTTCCCGGTACCGGTTTCTCCTTCAAGAATCATATCCACTTTGAGTGGAGCGGCCGTTCGGATGAATGACTGTAACGCTCCCCAAATGTCTAGTACTTCATGCACCTGTTGTGGATGGTTATTTTCCATATCGCCCCCCGCCATCCTTTTCATTAACCATGACAAACACTCCTATTCCGCCTGGGCTTTTTTTATACGATCGTGTGCTTTAACTGCCGCAAACCCAGTCCATTTATCTTTCTCGGGTGTGCAGCAGGGGAACATGATAAGCAAACTTCAATCTATACCCCAACCCTTCACGACAGATACAGTTACGTACGCTAACCTACCGCAACAATCGCCACCTCATTAATTCTCGTAAAATCAGCGTCGTACCCAACTCAACTCCCGGCTCGAATAAATACGTCAATAAATCAGATTCTCTTCCCGGCGTCTTGATATCCGCAAAAAAGACAAACGTCTCAAGAAGTAAAATGGACGTCGCGCTTGAATGGGTGAATAAGCGTTAATTTTTGTCAGCATTTTTTTAAATGACCCTGTGTCTTCCCCCCTCGCCGTCCATTCAGATCGAGCCAAGTTTTCTTGACCTGACGAGCAACATTGTTCATCAGGAACAAGCCAGGCACTTATAATCGATCACCCTACCGCCAAAATCATCGGCACTCATCATGAACATTACCTATTGAGTGGTTGTGTTTATTCAATAACCAGAACAGGCAAACTCTCTCTATGCTCAGGCATCGCGCGATGCGCACGAGAGGAGATTTTGCGAAACGGGAGCAAGTTAATATCTGATCGACCGGTCAGTTAAGCCGTAATGCGAAGAGTACGGCGCGGCTGTAATTGCTTGACTGACTGACCCTATGAATCAGAACGCCGAAGCAAGGGCTATGCCGATTTCCTTTGATGTGTGGTCTTTTAGAGGATGAAGGCTCTGGTGTGGAGGCTCAAGCGAAGCAACAACGTTTTGGCCAGCCATCTCGCTGATGGGCCGTTACAGCGCCATCTGCTCAAATGATAACGTTATGTCCGATATCGGCTGCCAGGATTGATCATATCGATCAGTCACGGGCCCGTTGCAGGCCCGCAAAGTACCCGCCGCGCCAATCTGACGGGTGAGTTCTGATGGCGCTCAGCCGAACGCATTCAAGACAGGCATCCCTCCTCCTCTGGCTCCTGCAACCCCATGAACCGCCGCACTCTATGAGCCTCAGGCTCCTCGCGGATCGCCCGTGGCGAGGCATCCAGCTGTATGTGGCCGTTGTCCATGAAGATCACCCGGTCGCAAATCGACAGGGCAAAGTCCATCTCATGGGTGACGATCAGCAGGGTCATGCCTTCCCGGGCCAGATTGCTGATGACCGTGAGCACCTCGCCGACCAGTTCCGGATCCAGCGCCGAGGTGGGTTCGTCGAACAACAGGATGTCCGGGTCCATGGCCATGGCCCGGGCAATAGCCACGCGCTGTTGCTGGCCACCGGACAGTTGATGCGGATATTTGTGGACGTGTGCCAACAGGCCGACCTTGTCGAGTAGCTGACAGGCGCGTTGTTCGCTCAGTGCGCGGCCGACGCCATGATAACGGGGAGCGAGGCTGATGTTGTCCAGCAGTGTCCGGTGCGGGAACAGGTTGAAGTTCTGGAACACCATGCCGATGCGCCGTACGCCCTGACGAACCCGACGGCCATCCGGTTTGTCGCCGGCATTAATGAAGCTTTCCCCGAACAACAGGATTTCGCCTTGATTGATGTGCTCCAGGCCATTGATCGTACGAATCAGCGAGGTCTTGCCGGAGCCCGACGGGCCGATGATAGAAATCACCTGGCCACTTTGCACCTTCAGGTCGATGCCCTTGAGCACATGATGATCGCCGTAGCGTTTGTGCACGCCCTGCAGTTGCAGGGCCGGGGCGGCGCCTTTGGCCGGGGGTTTGAGCGTGCTCGTTGCGACAGGCGCCAGACTGTCACGCAGCACTTTTGCCGAGGCGCTATCGAGGGTTTGCGGTGTCCGCAGGTTGAGGTCCAGGTAGCGCTCCAGACGCTGCAGGGCGAAGCCGAACACAGTGACGATCAGCACGTAGTACACGCCCACGGCCGCCAGGGTTTCCATCACCAGGAAGTTCTGGGCATACAGGCGCTGACCCACTGTCAGCAGCTCGGTCAGTGAAATCACCGAGATCAACGAGGTCAGTTTGACCACCGTAATGTACTCATTGATCAACGTCGGCAGTGAGATGCGAAACGCCTGGGGAATCACAATCAACCGTTGCAGGCCGAACAGGCCGATACCCAGGGCACGGCCGGCTTCCTTCTGACCCTTGGCGACAGAGATCAGTCCGCCACGATGAATTTCGGCCATGTACGCGGCCTCAGTGACCACCAGCGCCAACAGGCCGGAATAGAACGGTACCGACAGGATCGGCCCGGCACCGGGTAGCAGCTGCGGCAGGTTGTAGATGAAGACCACCAATACCAGCAGTGGAATGCTGCGAAAGAACCAGATGTAGAGTGACGCCGGCATGCGCAGCCAGGGCAAGCTGGACAACTTGGCTGATGCCAGAACGAAGCCCAGCACCATCCCCAGGAACCAGGCCAGGGCACTCAGTTCGATGACGGTCAGGCTCGCCGCCCAGAAGTCAGTCTTGGAGAACAGCGAAATAAAGTAAGACCAGTCGAATTGCATAGACACCTCGTGCGAGCCGCGCCCTCGACCGAGGGCGCGGTTTCAGCCATTACTCGGAGACCGGTTCCAGATCATATTTTTTGAGAATGGCGGCGTACTCACCGTTGGCTTTACTGTCGGCCAAGGCTTTGACCAGCGCCTGATAGGTAGCGTCGGCGTCTTTCTTCACGTAGATGCCCAAGGTCTGCGGATAAACCAGCTTCTGCGAACTGACCACGACCCGCCCGTTGGTGCGCTGGGCGATCATGTGCGCGGCACCGGCGATTTCCACCTGCGCCTGAATGTTCTTCGAGAGCAGCGCCTGCGTCACTTCGGGAGCCGAGGGGTACTCGTTGACGGTGATGGCGCCTTTGTTGTTCGGTACGCAATAGTCTTTGGACAACTGGGTGAATTTGGCGACCCAGGTGGTGCCCTGCTCCAGACCGATCTTCAGGCCGCACAAGTCCTCGGGAACCTGCGGGGTCAACTCACTGCCCTTGGGCACCATGATCGCGGCGCCGGTGTTGGCATAGGCGATGGTGCGGGCCTGGAGCTGGCGTTCGGGAGTGATGTACATGCCGGAAATGATCGCGTCGTAATGCCCGGCGTTGAGGCCATTGATCAGATTGGGAAACTTGGTATCGACGAAGTTGGCCTTGACGCTCATCGCCTTGGCCAGGGAGTGGGCCAACTCAGGATCGGAGCCAACCACATTCTTGTCAGCGTCGTAGGACTCGAACGGCGGGTAGGTGATTTCCATACCGACCTTCAACACACCGGGGGTCGCGGTGCTGGCGAAGGCGGCGTTGGCGCAGAACAGGCCGGCGGCGAGCAGGCTCAGTTTGCTCAGGGCGTAGTGGTTTTTCATCGTGGGAAGCTCCGTTGGTTGTTTTTTTAGGAATGAGTGGTGGTGTTTTTCAGGCGGCCGAAGCTCGATGGCTTTCGAGCCCGGGACGGCAGCTCAAGCTCGCCGTTTTCCACGCGTTTGCGCAGGTACTGGTAGGTCTGCAGCGCTTGGCTCCACATGTGTTCGCCAATCGCCAGTGCCTCGTAATCCCCGGCATCCTTGGCGAATGCCGGTAGCGGTTTGATCAGCGTGTGATAGTCGCAGGCGTAGAACAGCGGGAAGCTGTAGCGCTCCTGAGCAACCTTGCGCACCCGGTGGGCGGTGGCGACAAAGGCACCTGCGGTCATGACTTCCAGCATGTCGCCGATGTTCACCACGAACGCCCCGGGCATTGGCGGTGCATCGATCCATTGATCCTGATCGTTAAGCACCTCCAACCCCGGCTGATCGGCGTACAGGATGGTGAAGCACTCGTAGTCGGTATGTGCGCCGATGCCCGGAGCGTCGACGGCTTCGGCGTCGAAGGGGTAATGGATCAGCCGCAGCTTGGAGGGCGGGCGAGTCACCAGCGCATCGAAGTAGCCCTCCTTCAGCCCCAGGGCCAACGCGAAGCCATCGAACAGCCGGCGGCCAAGGGCAAACACCGCCTGATAGTAGTTTTGTACCGCGCCCTGGAAGCCCGGTACGTCGGGCCAGTGGTTCGGCCCCAGCAGCGGCGTACGGTTGAGGAACAGCGGGTCATCCACTGACACTTCGAAGCCGATATCGAAGGCCTCTTTATGATCCGGCTTGCCCTTGGAATACACCTCCTCACCTTCGGGCACGAACCCCTTATGGCTTTGCGAGGCGCCGATGTAGTGGCGCATCTTGGCTTCCAGCGGCTGTGCAAAATAATCCCTGGCCGCCTGGCGCAGGCCCTCGATCAGCGCCGGATCGATGCCATGCCCGGTGATGTACAGAAAGCCCACATCGCTGGCGGCGCGGCCCAGTTGCTCGGCCACTGCAAGGCGGTGCTCCAGTTCGATACTGAAGAGTCCGGCGATGTTCACCACCGGGATGCTGCTGAAGTTGGCCTGGGTTGATGAGGTATTACTCATGGCGGGTTCCTTCACGGGTGAAACGGTCGAAGTGTTCGCGCTCGGTCCGGGCCATCCACTGGTTCAAGGTCCAGAGGTCGGCCACCGGCATGTTGGTGAAGGGCAAGTGATGCAGATAACCGTCGGCACCGAACTCCGGCGTCAGGGTGCTGACCGAATAGCCGCGCTGAAGCTGAGAGGCCCAGACGGCCTCCCAGTGGCGCTGATGAAACGCCAGTTCACGGGCATATTCCGGAGCAGCGGGATGGGGGACTTGCGGGCCCTGGTCATAGCCGACCCGGGCCTGAAGGTGATGCACACGCTCGACGAAGGTCGAAAGATCGTCGGCCGGGTCGTCCAGCAATCGCTCACAGCAGACCACCCAATGGCTGATGTCACTGGTGAAACGCAGTCCCGGCAGTTGGCGGATCAGTTCCAGGGTTACCCATGGGCTGTACAGGGAACGGGCGCGGTGAGTCTCGAAACTGCAGAACACCCCATGCCTGGCGGCCAGTTCCATGGCCTGGCCGAAGAACTCGACCTGCAATGCTTGCGGCCAGCGATCGTTGCCGGCCAGCAGATTGACGAAACGTGGGGTCAGCTCCGTGGCCCAGCCCAGCTTGCGATCAATGTCGGCCAAGTGTTGGGCGGGTGTGGCGTTCTGGTCGGGCAATACATCGTAGGCACTGAACAGCGTGCAGATATAGGGAACCCGATTGCTGCGCAGGAAAGCGCCGAACTCGCCACGCTCATTGGCCTGCAGCGGCAGGCGTGCTTCGATGCCATCGAAGCCGGCGGCGAGCAATTCATCCAGGGCCTGTGCCTTGCTGGCGGTATAGCCCCACAACGTGCGGAAAATCTCTAGCTTCATGCATTCCTCTCGGCTGCGTCGGGCCACTAGCGGATGGGGCTGGTGGCATTACTGGGCAGTCGAAAGGGGATGCTGCGGGCTGCTGCTCTGATGGCTGCGGTCCCGTGCGACGAATCCTAAGGCTACGGCGACAAACGATTGAATAGGCTGCAGCAAATAGTTAGTTCAGAAATTCATGAACTAACGCTGGCGGGTTTCCTCATGGGAACAGTGATCCGCAACACCTCGTCCCTTCACCGTAGATTCGCTACTATGTTTGCCCCCGCTCTCCTTGTCTGCGGTTTTCTTCATTCTGGAGCCCGAATGCCTAGTCAAAAGGACATCGCCGCCGAAAGCGGCGCACCGATGATCCCTGAACAGCGCCGTGAGTTGATGCTGCGCCAGTTGCGCAAGCATCAGGTGCTGAGCGTTCATCAATTGATGGAAATGTTCGACTGTTCGCACATGACCATTCGCCGCGATATCGCGCTGCTGGAACAGGAAGGCCGTGCTTACTCGGTCACCGGTGGCGTGCGAATCGCCAGCCAGCTCCATAGCGAGCCCAGCCATCAGATCAAGGCGGTGGTCGAGTTGCCGCAGAAGCAGGCGATGGCCAAGCTGGCCGCGCGGCTATTGCATGCCGATATGACGGTTTATCTGGATGCGGGGACGAGCACGCTGGAGATCGTCCCGTACATCAAGGCGCTGTCGGGCATGACCGTGGTGACCAACGACTTCGGGATTGTCCAGGCGCTGATCGATGCGCCCCATGTCACGGTGATTCACACCGGCGGGCAGCTGGATCATTCCAATCAATCGTGCGTGGGCGGTCTGGCGGTGGCCACCTTGCGTCAGGTGGTCACTGATGTCGCCTTCATCTCCACCAGCTCCTGGGATTTACGTCGCGGCCTCACCACGCCTTCGGCGCTGAAGGTGGAGGTCAAGCAAGTCGCGATGCAATCGGCCTCGCAAGTAGTGCTGGTGGCCAGCAGTTCGAAGTACGGCACGTTCAGCATGTACAGGATCGCCGGGCTCGAACAGTTCGACATCATCCTCAGCGACGACGCGCTGACCCCTGCCGCGGCCGATAGCATCCGCAAGCAGGGTGTGGAACTGCTGTTGCCCGGCGATAACAACGTGTAAGGCGTTTAGCGCGCCTTCCAGTCCCGCAGCCACTGCAAGCCGGCCGAAGTGTTACCACGCGGCCGGTATTCGCACCCTACCCAGCCGTCATAACCCAACTGGTCGATCAACTCGAACAGATAGGGATAATTGACTTCTCCCAGGTCCGGCTCATGTCGATCCGGCACGCCGGCGATCTGGATATGGCCGATGTCGTCGAAGTCCCGACGCAGTTTAGTGGCCAGGTCCCCTTCGACGATCTGGCAGTGGTAGCAGTCGAACTGAACCTTCAGGTTAGTGGCGCCCACTTCCTTGCAGATGGCCTGGGCCTGATCCTGCCGGTTGAGGAAAAAGCCCGGCATGTCCCGCGTATTGATCGGTTCCAGCAGCACCGTGATGCCAGCCTTGGCGGCTTGCGCGGTGGCATAAGCCAGGTTCTCCAGGTACACGCCGTGATGCCGTGGGCGATCAGTTTCCGACGGCAGCAGCCCGGCCATCACATGGATGCGTGAGTTGCCCAGCACCGCGGCGTATTCCAGCGCGCGATCGAAACCGCTACGAAATTCACTCTCCCGCCCCGGCAACGACACCGTGCCGCGCTCGCCCGCCGCCCAATCGCCGGGCGGCGCGTTGAACAGTGCCTGCACCAGGCCGTTGTCGCTCAAGCGCTGTTTGAGTTCCTGAGCACTGTAGTCGTAGGGAAACAGGTATTCCACGGCTTCGAAACCATCGGCGGCAGCGGCGGCGAAGCGGTCCGGAAACTCATGTTCCGGATAGAGCATGCTGAGGTTGGCGGCAAAACGAGGCATGGTAGCTCCTATCTATGTTTTTGTAGGAGCCAGGCTTGCCGGCGAAGGCGATCTCAAGGACGCTTTCGCCGGCAAGCCGTGCTCCTACAGGTGTTCGATCGCGTCGACAATTTTCGTTAGACAAACGGCCAGATCAACAAGGTAATACCGAAACCCAACGTACCGAGCAAGGTGGTCAAGACCGTCCAGGTACGCAAGCCGTCGGCCACGTTCAGCCCGGAGAGTTTGGTGAAGATCCAGTAACCGGCATCATTGATATGGGACATGGCCAACCCGCCACCGCCCATGGCCAGGCACAACAGTGCCATGTGATTCGCCGTGAGATCGAGGGTAGCGATCAGCGGGCTGATGATGCCGGCGGTGGTCACCAGCGCCACCGTGGTCGAACCCTGGACCGCACGCAACAGCATGGTCAGCAGAAAGCCCAGCGCGAGTACCGGCAGACCAGTGGTGCGCAGCATATCGGAGACCACGGCGCCGATTCCGGTATCCACCAACACCTTGCCGAACACACCGCCGGCGCCGGCAATCAGGATCACCATGGCCACGCCAGGCAAGGCCGAACCGATCACGTCAGACACCTGAGTACGACTCCAGCCCCGACGCGAACCCAGCAACCAGGCACACAGCAAAGTATCGATCAGCAGCGCCACCAGCGGCGCGCCGAGCACGGTCATGATGCCGCGCAGAACCGAGTCGGCAGGCAGCAACGAGGTGGACAGCGTTCCCAGCAGAATCAGAATGATCGGCAACACAATCAGGCTGACGATCAGGCCAAAACCCGGTGGCGGTGCCGGCGGCAGTTTGGAGACGATGCTGCTGGTGGCTTCTTCCAGGCCCATGTGAGACGCAGCCACGGCCGCTCGTTCAGGGCTCTTGTCGTTGCCATTGGACCAGGCAGCCAGATCCTCGTTGGTGACATGGGGGCCATAGACCTCGGCACGAATATCGTCGGTCATCGGGTACACCCGACGGGTCATGCGCCCGGCCACGCGGTAGCCGACATAGCAAAGGAACGCTGTGATCGGCAGACCGAACATCAGCACGCGACCGAGGTCGGCGCCCAACTGGCTGGCAGCTGCCACCGCACCCGGGTGCGGTGGCAGGAAAGCATGTACGGTCAGCAACGCAGCGCACATCGGCAGTGCGAACACCAACAACGGTTTACGCGCACTACGAGCGACACCATAGGCCAGCGGCATCAGGATGATCACGCCGACTTCGAAGAACACCGGCACCCCGACCATGAACCCGGCAATCGTCAGCGCCAGTGGCGTGCGGCGATTGCCGAAACGGGTAATCAGCGTCTTGGCCAGCGCCTCGGCGCCGCCGGAGAGTTCGATGATACGCCCGATCATCGCGCCCAAGGCAATGATGATCGCGATATGGCCCAAGGTCTTGCCCATGCCGCCTTCGATGGTGGCGACCAGATCAGCCGGTTTAACCCCAGCCACCAGCGCCACCAGAATGCTCACCAGCATCAAGGCCACGAAAGGCTGGAACTTGTACTTGAGCACCAGAAACAACAACAGAGCGATCCCTAGCCCCGCGGTAACCATCAAGATTAACGGGCTCATTTCAAAAGCCCTCCACGCCGGGTGAACGAAAGGGTTTTTCTGAAAATGCCGCAGTGAAGGTGAATCATGCCTGGATGTCCTCTTGTTATTGTATTTTTCAGGCAAGCCGGGGTCGTGGGAAGTCGCTGCGCGTCTTCCGAACAGGGCCTGCTTTATCGGTCTATCGTGTTCTATCGTGTTAAAAAATCAGAGCGCTACCATTGCGCGCCGAAGGTCACTCGCAGCTCGTCCAGTGCTGCCTGATCGAGCGGCTCGGGCTTGGGATTGCTCATCAGCCACAGCCGTGCGGTTTCCTCGAGTTCTTCCAGGGCGTAGCTGGCCCTGGACACCGAACTTTCCCAAACTACCGGCCCCAGCCGTTCGAGCATCACGCCGCGAACGCTGTTGGCCAGTTGCGCAACCTGTTCGGCCACTTTCGGCGAGCCGGGACGCTGGTAGCTGATCAACGGGATAGGCCCGACTTTCATCACCTGATACGGCGTCAGTGGCGGCAGAATGTTGTCCGGCTGCCAGACACCCGCCAGCGTCAACGCCACCAGATGGGTGGAATGGGTATGCACCACGCCACCGACGCCCGGGTTGCGGTCGTAGACTTGGCGATGCAGCGCCAATGTTTTCGAAGGCTTGTCACCAGAGACCCATTCGCCCGCCAGATTAACCTTGGCGATGGTCGCCGGGTCGAGGCGACCGAGGCAGACGTCAGTCGGTGTGATCAACCAGCCGTCGTCCAGACGTGCGCTGATATTGCCGGCGCTGCCAACGGTGTAACCGCGCTCATAAAGGCTGCGACCAACCTGGCAGATTTCTTCGCGCAGAGCGTTTTCGTCACTCATTGAGCACCCCCGGCCAGTTGCTTCAAGGCTTTGCTGAAGAAATCCCGACCACCGAAGTTGCCCGATTTGAGTGCCAAGGCCAGAGGCTCATCCGTGCTGCTGACCGTCGCCGGCACACCCGGATCGATCTGCGCGCCGATCTGCAGCAATTGCACACCCAGCGCCTGAACCACAGCACCCGAGGTTTCACCGCCAGCGATCACGAAGCGTCGTACGCCGTTCTGGCGCAGGCCCTGAGCGATCTCACCCAACGCATTCTCCACCAAGGTACCGGCCCGTTCGACGCCGAGTTGCTGTTGCACCGCCTTCACTTCGTCCGGGGTGCTGGTGGCGTAGATCAATACGGTCTGTTCGTTGTCACGGGCGAAGGCCAAGGCCTGGGCAACCACCGGCTCCCCGGCAGCCAGGGCCAACGGATCAATCCGAAGCGCCGGCCGACCGGCTTCGAGCCAGGCCGCCACTTGCCCATTGGTAGCGATCGAAGCGCTGCCGGCCAACACCACTTCTCCACCGGACACCGCCGGGAGTTTCGAGGCATCGAGGTCTCGCAATTTGCCGGCGCGACGGAAGTTTTCCGGCAGACCCAGGGCCAGCCCCGAACCACCGGTCAGCAACGGCAAATCGGCGCAAGCGGCCCCGAGGGTGTACAGATCGCTATCCGACAAGGCATCGGCAATCGCCATGCCGACACCTTGAGCCCGTAACTCTTTGATTCGCTCACGCACCGGCTCGGCCCCTTGGGCAATGGTGTCGTAGCGCAACAAACCGACGTTCAGACTGGTCTGCGATTGCAATACCCGAACCAGGTTGGCGTCAGTCATCGGCGTCAACGGGTGATGTTGCATGCCCGACTCGCTGAGCAGTTGATCCTGCACAAACAAGTGGCCGCGAAAGATCGTCCGGCCATTCTCCGGGAACGCCGGGCACGCCAAGGTGAAATCGCTGCCCAACGCCGCCAGCAGCGCTTCGCTGACCTGGCCGATGTTGCCGGCAGCGGTAGAGTCGAACGTCGAGCAGTACTTGAAAAAGATCTGCTCGCAGCCTTGCTCACGCAGCCAGGCCAGCGCGGCGAGGGACTGTTCGACCGCTTCGGCGACGGGAATGGTGCGCGACTTCAGGGCGATGACAATCGCATCGGCATCAAGCCCGGCAGCCACTTCGCTGCTCGGAATGCCGATGCTTTGCACGGTGCGCATACCGCCGCGCACCAGCATGTTGGCAAGGTCCGTGGCGCCGGTGAAATCGTCGGCGATGCAACCCAGCAAAGGGCGTGCGGTGGTGGTGTTCATTGGGCGTTCCTCAAACCGGCTCAGTCTTGGCAGTCGGCAACTCGATGCCGGGGAAAATCTTGATCACCGCCGAGTCGTCTTCACGACCGAAACCTGCGCTGGAAGCCTGCATGAACATCTGGTGGGCAGTGGCCGACAACGGCAGCGGGAATTTGCTGGCCCGTGCGGTATCCAGCACCAGGCCCAGGTCCTTGACGAAAATATCCACCGCGGACAACGGCGTGTAATCGGCCTTGAGAATGTGCGGCACGCGGTTTTCGAACATCCAGGAATTACCGGCGCTGTGGGTGATCACTTCGTAAAGCGCATCGGCATCGACCCCTTCACGCAGACCCAGCGCCATGGCTTCGGCAGACGCAGCGATGTGCACCCCGGCGAGCAACTGGTTGATGATCTTGACCTTCGAGCCCAGGCCATGGGTGTCACCCAGGCGATAGACCTTGCCGGCCATGCCCGCGAGGACCGCTTCGGCCTTGGCATAAGCATCGGCCGGGCCAGAGGTCATCATGGTCATTTCACCGGCAGCGGCCTTGGCCGCGCCACCGGAAATCGGCGCATCCAGATACAGCAAGCCTTGTGCGGTCAGGCGCTGGCCCAGATCGACGGCGTAGGTCGGCGCCACGGTGGCGCAACCGATCACCAGGCTGCCAGGGCGCAACGCAGCGACGGCACCACCCTCGCCAAACAACACGGTTTCGGTCTGCTCGGCGTTCACCACCACGGTAATGATCACGTCGCACTCAGCAGCCATGTGCGCGGGTGAAGCACACGCCACACCGCCCTCGCCGGCAAACTGTTCCGTTACCGCCGCACGCACATCACAGGCATGCACATTGAAGCCGCTGCGCAACAGTGAGCGGGCAATGCCCAGGCCCATCGCGCCCAGACCGACAACACCGACATTTTTGTTATTCATGGGGTACTCCTTAGTGACCGGCTTATGAGGAAAACCGCGGCCTATTCCACGCCGGCAAGGCGCAGGCGGCGGGCCGCGTTGTAGATATGGGCACGGGCGGCATTCCCGGCGGCGAGCGGATCGCGCAGCCGAATGGCCGCCACGATCGCTTGGTGTTCTTCGTGTACCTGACGGGAGAAATCCGCCCTGCCCGCCTCGTTGGTGCGGGTGATGCGGGTGGCGGCCTCCAGGTACTGACTGACGAATTCCAGAGTCTTGAGAAAGTAGGGATTGCCCGTGGCTTGAGCGATGGCGCGATGAAACGCCACATCGGCGCGAACACCGTCCAGCCCTTCATCGACCTCTTCATCGATGTGTGCCAGCGCCTCGTCAATCTGCACCAGATCCGCCTCGCTGCGATTGAGCGCCGCCTCGCAAGCGATTTCCGCCTCGATGGCACGTCGCAGCGCCAACAGGTGAAAGACACTGCCGGGCAGATTGGCTTCGGCGTAATCGATACGCAGCGGGCGGATATTGGCGTTGGCGGTAACGAAGATGCCGCGCCCTTGTTGGGGCTGCAGCACGCCTTCGTTCTTGAGACGGGAAATGGCTTCGCGGACCACGGTGCGACTGACACCGAAGGCTTCCGAGAGCATCGCTTCACTGGGCAGTTTGCTGCCGGTGGCGAACACACCGTTCTCAATCTTGTCCAGCAGCTGCTGAGCGACGCTGTCACTCAGCACGTGAGTCGGGACCTTGTCGAACATCGTAGCCATCCTGTTTTTGTCTTGTTATCAGGTTGTCATACAGGTTGAGCAGATAATCCCCCAATGAACGGATTATGTGAAGTCTTTTTTAAAATAACATTTTTTAACATGCTAGCTGCGCAAAACCTGTGGGAGCGGGCTTGCTCGCGAAGGCGCCAGCACAATCAACATTGATGTCGCCTGATACACCGCTTTCGGGAGCAAGCCCGCTCCCACATGGATCGCGCTTGACTGACAGGCATTACCCAGGCGGCTGAATACCGGTGTTTTCAGAGGGCATCGCGGAAAAGGTCAGATTGCCATCAGGCGACCTTGCAAAAACACCATGACCGTCTAAGTTCAAGACTAACTTCACAGGCGCAATCAATCGCCCATCAACCAGCCCCTCAGGCGAGAGAGTCTATTGACCTAAAACACACCAGACGCTGCTTTTGATAACTGACACGGAATCAGTCAAAAATAACAAGAGGGATGCTTGATGAAGCGCAGCCGTGGGTATCGTGCGTTCTCGCAAAGAGGGCCAGCCGAACATTTTTGGCTGTCATTGTTTTGCTTCTCAGGCCTGGTGATCGCCAGCTTTCTGTTGTTCGAACAACAGCTCCAGGACTTCCTGACCCATCTCAACCTGTACCTGCCGTCTACGCCCACCCAGAAACTCAACCTGGCGCTGTTGCTGATCGCCCTGCTGGCGCTGGACGTGGTGCTGCCGGTGCCTTCGAGCATGGTCGCGCTGCTGGCCGTGGCCATGCTGGGCAGTCTCGGTGGCTACCTGGTGATTTTCATTGGCCTGTGCCTGGGTGCCGGGCTGGGTTATGCGCTGGGAGCCGGCTATTTTCGTCTGCTGTCCGGTCGCCTGGGTCTGCATCAGCGCCAGCCGGGGCAGTTGGCGTATCGGTTGGGCACGCTATCGTTGATCTGCCTGCGCGGTGTGCCGGTACTGGCGGAAACCTCAGTGGTCGCCGCCGGCATGCAGCGTTATCCGCTGCGCGCGTTTTTACTGGTCACCACCCTGGCCAATGCCGGCCTGGCACTGGCCTACAGCGCCATCGGCACCTTCCTCGTCGAGCAAAACGCACTGCTGGTGACCCTCCTCGCCAGCATGGTGTTGCCCGCACTGTTTATCGCCGGGTACAGCCTGTTCAAGACCTTGCGCAAACAAGTCGCGGAGCAACCGCTGCACGGGCGTTTCGAGGTCAGTTATGACTACCCGGTGGTGTTCACCGATCACCTGTTCGAGTTGTCCAACCCCTGCCTGCACCGCCAGCTCACTGCACGACTCACCCCACAGCACCGGGGCCCGGTGACGGTGCTGGTTTTCGCTGATGAACAACTGTTGCAAAGCGCTCCACAATTGCTGGAACAGATCGATGCCTACTTTGCCGCCCATGCGGCGGATCTGCATTTGCTGGCCGCGCCGATTGCGGTTCCGGCCGGCGAGCGGAGCAAGGATTCACAGGTGCTGCAGCAGCTGTACACCGACATGCTGCAACATGGGCTGGACCGGCATTGCTATGTCCTGGCCCTGGGGGGTGGCGCGGTGCTGGATGCGGTGGGTTACGCCAGCGCCACCTTCCATCGCGGCATTCGCCTGATTCGTATCCCAAGTACCGTGCTGGCCCAGAACGATGCCGGCATCGGTGTGAAAAACGGCATCAATGCCTTCGGCCAGAAGAATCTGCTGGGAACCTTCTACCCCGCCACCGCGGTGATCAACGACTTCCAGCTGCTGACCAGCCTGACCCGTCGCGACCAAATCGCCGGGCTGGCCGAGGCGGTCAAGGTGGCGCTGATCAAGGACCAGGCGTTTTTCCAATGGATGGAGCAACAGGCCGACGCCCTCGCCCACTTCGATCACCCGGCCAGCCGCTACGCCATCCGCCGCTGCGCCGAACTGCACCTGGCGCACATCACCGGTGCTGGCGACCCCTTCGAACGCGGTAACGGGCGACCACTGGATTACGGGCACTGGGCCGCGCACAAACTGGAAAATCTCAGCCACCACCGGCTGCGCCATGGTGAAGCCGTGGCAGTGGGCATGGCCCTGGATGGACTCTATGCCAATGCCCTCGGGCTGTTGAGCGATGCCGACACTGAACGTGTGCTGAGCCTGTTGCTCAAGCTCGGCTTCAACCTGTGCCCACCGGAACTGACCTTGAAAAATGCCCAGGGGCGCTCACAGGTTTTGTTCGGGCTGGAGGAATTCCGCCAGCATTTGGGTGGGCAACTTTCCATCCCCATGCTCAGCCGGATCGGCGAGTCGGTGGACTTGCATGAAATCGATACCGCGCGGATGGAGCAGGCGCTGCAACGACTGTCCACCCGCAGCAGTCCGGCGCTCACCTTGAGCGAAGGCTGCGCGCAATGAGCCAGACACCGCTGAACCTGAAGACCTGGATGACCTTGGGCCGGGTATCCAACCTGCCCACGGTGTGGACCAACACCCTGGCCGCCGCCCTGCTGGCCAGCAGCGCCGGTGCCCTGGCGCCGCCGTCGTCGCTGGTGTGGATTCTGCTGCTGGCCGCACTGTCGCTTTTGTATCTGGCCGGCATGTTGTTGAACGACCTGCTCGACGCCGACTGGGACCAACAGCACGATAACCCTCGCCCCATCACCCTCGGCCTGGTCAGTCGACAACAGGTGGGGCTGGTCACTGCGCTGTTGCTGATGCTGGCCACGGCGTCGGTGCTGGGCCTTAGCCGGTTGATCGACCAGCCGCAGTGGCTGCTGGGCAGCGCCACCCTGCTGGTCGGCTGCATCCTCGGCTACAACCTGCTGCACAAGAAATACGCCCACAGCGTCTGGCTGATGGGGGCCTGCCGCTCGGCGCTCTACCTCACGGCGGCGGCCAGCCTGGCGGTGCCACCGGAGCCGATCTGGCTCTGCGCCATTTTGCTCGGCGTCTACATCAGCGGCCTGACTTACCTGGCCCGCCAGGAACACCGCAATCAATTGCTCAGCCGCCTCCCACTGATCCTGATGCTGAGCCCGCTGGCATTGGCCATCTATTCCGACAATGTCTGGTTTTGGCCGGTGCTGCTGCTCTGGCTTGGCTGGCTGGGCTGGCACTACTGGCACCACCTGGCCAACCCGCAGCAACGGCAGGTCCGTGCCTTTATCGGCGCTGGCCTGGCGGCGCTGCCGCTGTTCGATGCCCTGGTGCTGGCTGTGGCCAACCAGCCTCTGGGCAGTTTGTTATGTGTTCTGGTGTTTTTCCTGCTTCCACACTTCCAGCGCTGGATCAAACCGACATGAACATGGACGTCACCGCGCCGCCATCGGCGGCCCTCGACATGCGCCACGACTGCCTCGCCGAACAACGCCAGGCCTTCACCCAACAGCTCGATAACACTGAGCTGCAGTGGTGGCGTCAGGCACAGGAGCGGCTTGACCAACGCCCGGACGCCAACACTGCTGCGCTATTGAGCAGCCAGTGCAAGCGCAGCCTCAAGGAGCCTGCAGTGCCCAACAATTGTGGCTGGAGCAACGTCCAGCTGGCGCGAGCGTTGTTGCTGGCTCAAGTGCTGGAGCAACAACCCCTCGCCGGACAACTGCCCTTGCTGCGCCAGTTGTTTTTATGGGGCGATGATCAGGAAAAAATCGCCACCTTGAAGGCCCTCGACTGGCTCGATAGCCGTGGGCTGTGCGTGGAATTGGCATTGCAGGCCGGGCGCACCAGCAACAGTCAGGTGTTTGCCGCCCTCGCCCTGGACACCCTCTACCCGTCGCGTCACTACAGCGAACGGGCCTTCCACCAACTGGTGCTCAAAGCACTGGGCATGGGGCTCGACGTACGACGCCTGATCGGCCTGACGCAACGACACAGCGTCACCCTCAACCAACTGGCCCTCGACCTGCTGGACGAACAGCTCGCCGCGGAACGAACGGTGTCCGCCGGGCTGCCCCGAGTGATTGCCTTCAACCTCCTCAGCCCGGCGCAACACCAGCGCCTGATCGGCCTGAATCAACAGCAACGCCTGCCGCCGGAATGGCGTGACTACTTGGCCGGCACCTCACCGAATTGATGTTCAACGACCCCCTCCCCTTGACGAGGATTCACCATGCTCAAGTACTTCGACCCGCATATTCATATGGTCAGCCGCACCACCGATGACTACCAGAACATGGCCGCCGCCGGCATCACCGGGGTGATCGAGCCAGCCTTCTGGCAGGGCCAGGCCAGGACCAGTGTCGGCAGTTTCATCGACTACTTCGACACCCTGTTGGGCTGGGAGCGTTTTCGCGCCAGTATGTTCGGCATCCATCACTTCTGCACCATCGGCCTCAACCCCAAGGAGGCCAATGACCTGTCGGTGGCCAATGAAGTGTTGGAGATTCTGCCGCGCTACCTGGTGAAAGACGGCGTGGTGGCGGTCGGCGAAATCGGCTACGACGACATCACCCCGGAGGAAGACCGCTTTCTCGCCGCGCAATTGGAGCTGGCCAGGCAATTCAATTTGCCGGTGCTGGTGCACACCCCGCACCGCGACAAGATCGGTGGCACCAAACGCACTCTGGCAGTGATTCGCGAAGTGGGGATTGCCGAGCACTTGGTGATCATCGACCACCTCAACGAACTGACCCTGCCGCTGGTGCTGGACAGCGACTGCTGGCGCGGCCACTCCATCTACCCCAACACCAAGATGTCGGAACAGCGCATGGTCGCCCTGTTGCAGGAGTACGGCACTGAGAAAATGGTGGTCAACAGCGCCGCCGACTGGGGCATCAGCGATCCGCTCAAAGTACCCAAAACCGGCCAGGCGATGCTGGCCGCCGGCTTCAGCGAGGCCCAGGTCGAACAGGTGCTGTTCCACAACCCGGTGGACTTTTTTGCCCAAAGCGGCCAACTGGACAAAGCCTTGGTCAGCACCCCGCTGCCCATCGATCAGCGTCGGCAGTGGCAGGACAATTCCGCGCTGCGCGGGCAGGAACCGGTGATCAAATGAATGCCGGCACGGGTTGGGCTGCCGCGCAGGTCGGTTATTGCAGCAACGTGCACCCGACCCGTGACCTGGCTGGGCTACGGTCATCCATCGAACAGCATTTTCAGGGCGTGCGAACCCTGCGTGGACTGAACGAGCAGGACAGTGGACTGTGGATCAGCGCCCTCGCCGCATCCGAATTACAGGAGGCATCGGCTCGCAAGGACTTCCGAAGCTTGCTGCAACGCAGCGGCCTACGCCTGACTTCGCTTAACGGCTTTCCCTACGGCCAGTTTCATCAGGGCGCGGTGAAAGCCGATGTCTATCTGCCCAGCTGGGCCGACCCGAAACGGCTGGCGTACAGCCTGAATCTGGCCCGGGTCCTCGCGGACGCCTTGCCGGCGGACTGTGATCAGGGAGTGATTTCTACTGTGCCGCTGGGCTATGCCGCCAGCTGGAGTCCGCAGTTACAGCAGCGTGCCGAGCATCATTTGCGCCAGCTCACGGCCTCACTGACCAGGCTGCATCGGGAGACGGGCAAGAAGATCGTGTTCTGCCTGGAGATGGAGCCGGACTGCGTATTGGAAAATACCGACCAGGCGATCGCCTTCTTCCACCACTGCCAAGCCACGGACCCGCACCATGAACATTTGGCACTGTGTTTTGATGTCTGCCACCAGGCCGTGATGTTTGAAGACTGCTATCAATCGCTGCACAGGCTGCGCGAGGCCCGGCTGCCCGTGGGCAAGATTCAGCTGTCCAACGCGCTGATTTGTCGCCTGCCCCAAGACGATAACCGGCGCGAACACGTGCTCAAGACATTGAGCGACTTTGCCGAAACCACCTACCTGCACCAAGTGAAAGCCCGTGATACGCAAGAGCGATTATTGAGCTGGGCGGACCTTCCCGCCGCCCTCGACGATTGCGCAAAGCGCCCGGGGCAATACCCCGAGTTGAGGATTCATTTCCACATTCCGCTGTTCAGCGAACACTTGCTGCTGCCCGAGCTCAGCAGCAGTCAGATCGCCCTGTCGCAGACCTTCGACTTTCTGGCAGACCATGCGGATTTTCGTCCCGTGCTGGAAGTGGAAACCTATAGCTGGGGCGTCCTGCCCGCCACGCTTCGGCCCACTACCGAGCACGCCCAACTCCAGGGGATCGCCGCTGAACTGCACTGGGTCGAAAACCAATTGCGGCAGCGCCAATTGCTGCAATCCCAAGTGCGGGAGGCGTACGCCGATGCCCTCTGATCACCCGCGTCAACCGCTGCTGCTGATCAACATGGTGGGGCTGACACCGTCGCTGCTGGGAGCGGCGACTCCCCACATCAATGCCCTGTTGAAGACGGCAAAAATGGCCAGCCTGCAACCGGTGTTTCCGGCCGTCACGTCTACGGTGCAGGCCTCGATCCTCACCGGTCTGTCGCCGTCGGAGCATGGCATCGTCGGCAATGGCTGGTACTTTCGCGATCAGGCCGAAGTACGTTTCTGGTTGCAACCCAATGCACTGATCCAGGGTGAAAAGGTCTGGCAGCAGCTCAAGCGTGAGATCCCCGGGTTTCGCTGCAGCCAGTTGTTCTGGTGGTACAACATGTATGCGGACGTGGATGCCGCCATTACCCCACGCCCTCACTACCCGGCCGATGGCCGCAAAATGTTCGGTCTGTATTCGTCACCGGCAGCGTTGCACGAGCGTATCGAGCAGCAGATCGGCGAATTCCCCTTTCCGGGTTTCTGGGGCCCGGCGGCCGGCATCGCGTCGAGCCGCTGGATCGTCGACTGCGCCATCGCCGAATTCCAGCTCGATCGACCCGACCTGCAATTGGTTTACCTGCCGCATCTCGATTACAGCCTGCAGCGTCTGGGCCCCGATCATCCGTCGATTGCCGACGAGGTGCGGGCCATCGACAGTGAAGTGGGTCGTCTGTTGGCCTTTGCCCAGGAGCAAGGCGCGGCGGTGATGCTGCTGTCCGAATACGGGATCGAAGCCGTCCAGCAATCTGTATCCATCAACCGCTTGTTGCGCTCGGAAGGCTTGTTGCAAGTGCGCCAATCGCTGAGCTGGGAATTGCTCGACCCCGGCGCCAGCGCGGCTTTTGCCGTGGCCGATCATCAGATCGCGCACATCTACGTGAAGCAGGCGCAAGACATCCCTCGGGTCAAAGCGCTGTTGCAGCGCCAACCCGGCATCGAGCAGGTGCTGGATAAAGCCGAACAACGGGCCTGGCAACTGGATCATCCGCGCAGCGGCGAGTTGGTGATCGTGGCGGCACCGGGTTACTGGTTCGATTACTACTACTGGTTCGACGATCGCAAGGCCCCCGACTTTGCCCGCACCGTGGACATCCATCGCAAGCCCGGCTACGACCCGCTGGAGCTGTTCATCGACCCGGCCATTCGTTTTCCCAAGTTGAAAGTGGCGCGCCGCCTGCTGCAGAAAAAGCTCGGCTTTCGCTACTACATGGACCTGATTCCGCTGGACACCAGTCTGGTCCGTGGCAGCCATGGCCGCCTGCCCGCCAGCGAGAAAACCGGGCCGCTGCTCATCACCAATTGCGATCTGCCGTTGCCGCAGCGTCTTGCTGCCACGGCGGTGAAGCAACTGCTCCTCGAACACTTCCTGGGGCACCCACACACCGACCCGGCCAATGCCAAGGAGCTTCCATGCGGCGAGCCATTTCTATAACAGTTCTGAGTGCCCTGGCCGGATTGGCCCAGGCTCAGAGCCCGAACACCTTTGATTGCAGCAACTTCCTGCAGTTTGGAGGAGACGTCGACAAGACCCGGGCCACGTTTGTCCAGAGCCCCGAGACCCTGGCCTGGAACTGGTTCGTCTGCTTGAACCAACCTGCCGCCGCGGGGAGCCCCAACCGTGAGTGGGAATCCATGAAGCCCTCCGACCAGGTCTACCTGGCCAATGGCGCCAAGCCCGCCCCTTATGGCACGTCCGTGCCGCCACCGGACGCCGTGCTTACACAAGCCAAGGCGCAGGGAATGGACCTCTCCCGAACCTTCCATAACCTCAATGCCACGCAACAGGTCGATGGCATGATTCTGGAAATGGGCGGTGCGGTGCCGGCGTCGGAAACAGGCAAACCCGTGCGCTTTCAGCTGCTGATGGGCGAAGGCACTTTCGATTATGTGGTGCAACGCCAGGTCTACAACATGAACGGCCAGGCCGCCTTGACCAGCAATCTGGAGTTCCCCTCCATCGCCTGGGAGTTGAAATCCGCCTGGCTGTGGATCGGCTCCGACGCGACCTACAAACAGACACTGGAAAACGACGGTTACTACATCGCCCAGGCCTATTACCTGCAAGACGGCAAGTACCAGGTCGGTTATGCAGCGCTGAGCGGCTTGCACATCATCAACAAACTCAATCCCGGTTGGGTCTGGACCACCTTCGAAAACATCAACAACAGCAAGTACACCGTCACCACCGGCTACCCGGGCACTCCGATGACCAACAGTACCGGGCCGATTGCCGCTGCCAAGCCCGTCAATAGCCAATTCCAGGCCCAATACCCCGGGTTGTCGAAGTACGAGCTGATCGCCGTCCAGTCCAGAACCAACCCGACGTTGCTGGCCAACTCTCAGCTGGAGTCCGCCTTTCAGAGCCAGTCGTCGTGCTTTGCCTGCCACGACACCGCGGCCTACTCAGCGAAAAAGGGCTATTTCAACTTCGCCATGAAAGAACAGGGCGGCATCGTCTACCCCACCGCCCCTCTGCCGGACTCGGCCTTTGCCGGTTACAACAAACTGGACTTTGTCTGGTCGCTCAAACGCGCCCAGTGGCAACGCTAAGGAGCATGACATGAGCGTATTGAATTTCCCCCGTATCTACCTCAACGGCCATATGTTCTGGAACCCGCCGACAGCCAACAACAACGATGTGCTGCCACTCTATGACGCGGTCAAGATGCAGATGAACTGGCGGTTTCTCGCTGAGTACGGCATCAATCCCGAGAACGCCGCCAGCCGCTTGATGCCCTGGACCATCGCGCCCTTGCCGCTAAGCGATGTACCGGCCTATGCCCAGCAAGTCCCGGGCAACGCCGATCCGGGTAACTATCCGATGATTCCCGCCGAATGGGACCTGTTCGGCGACAACGCCTGCGGCACCGTCAACTATGACCAGACCCGGTCGGTAATCATCGGCGGCGAGCTGCCCGGCGGTGGATACGTCGACCAGGATGCGCTGATCGACAAGGGTTACCAGCTGTTCGGCAACCCCCTTGGCAGCACTAACCCCACTCCGGCCCGGTTCGTCGACGTCAGCCCCTGGCAGAATACGTTCACCGCGCTGTACTTCGACAAGCTGGTGCTGGGTGACGATCAATGCGGCCTGACGCTCAAACGTCAACACCGGATGCTCGATCGCTTCCTGAACTTCAACTGGGGGGCGTTGGGTGGCCTGTTCTATGTCACCACGACCTGGCAGACCTGCTTTCCCAAAGAGAACCTGCAGTGGGTGATCGGCAACTCGCAACTGTTGAAAGATCTTCAGGACCAGATGGAGCAACAACAAGCTCAGGGGCTGATGTTCAGGTTCTCCACCTACCTGACCTGCTACGACAGAAACGGCATATTCAATAACTACCCACCCATCAACACCCACTCCACAGACCCGCAGGTACAGGCCAACGTGCAGGCGATGTATCAAAAAGGCCTGGATAACGTTGCCGATATTTTCTTCAACCCGGCCTACAGTCGCACCGCCGGCACCTTGGGTCTGTGGTTTGCGGATGAGTTCCCGACCGCACCGGCTGGTCGGCGCCTGGTGCCCGTTCCGAGCGGTTCCGTTCCGCTTTGCAAACCCGGCTCCCCCCCCACCAACATGACGTTGGGTGTGATCTCGGTCCAGGCGCATGCCGATACCCTGTCGCTGGACCTTTCCAACACCTTCCCGTTCTATCCGCTCGACAAGACTGCCGACATCCCGGTGGCGGAAAAATACAATGCCGGCAACTACCAACTGGGGATACGCCAGGACGGGCAATTCAGCCCGTTGGCCAGTTTTGGTTTTGAGGATTATCGACAGGCGGCGTTCGACAAACGTTCCGGGATCCTCGACTTGCCACTGAGCGCCGACGCGCAGAAAAAGCTGCAAACCGGATCGCTGGAACTGCAACTGCAAGGCACAACACCGGTGCAAGCCTCCGCCCAGCAGATGTGGACGGCCGAAGTAGTGGAGAGCGCCAGCTTCATCGATGTGGGCGACAGTAGAACCCTGCAGATCATGGTGCAATACGACGGTCTTCCGGCTCCGGCCGGCACCGTGCTCTGGGTAGCGGAGTACGACAACGCCTTCATGCTGAGTACCAGCAACTACTACCTGGCGTTCAGCAACAAGGCCGACTTCACGTTGTTCCACGACTATCCCCTTAACCGCAAAAACAACAAATCCAATCTGCCGCAATTTATCGATAGCCCCAGCGAACACAGCTTGGCAAGCACGGGCAGTGGCCGCCGGCTCATGGCGTTACACGTCGACGCGCCAGCCGATGTGTCGATCCCCGTCACCTATCAACAATACCTGTCGACACCCGCCTCGGTCGCCCTGGCCCCCAGCCTGGGCTTCAGTAACTCCATCGCCATGGAAGGCAAACTGCAAGATCCTCAAAGCAGTACCGTGAACTATTGCGTGACGCACATACAGACCGACGCCAAGGGCATCGCACGATTGACCGTCAAAGGCCGGGCTCCTGGTTTCCCGACCCTGCGTTTCTTCGTGCAGGAAGGTGAACAGCCTCCCGAGATCCCTTTCAGCTTCAACTACACGGATGCCTATACCGACTTCATGGCGCCTTTGCGTGTGCTGCCGCTGGAACCGAAACTGCAGGAGGACTTCGTCAACGAGTGGAACCAGATCTACACGAAAACCGAGGCCCGGGTCCTGATCTGGGAGACCTTCATCTACCCACGCATCCTGCAACCCTTCTATTACCTGTACCCGATCATGAGCAAATACATGCCACTCAATTCCCTGGAGCGGATCGAAGGCGCCGTTGACCAACTGATTGTGTTGATCAGCAAGGAGTACCAGGAGGAAAGCACGCTCGCCATGCCCATCACCCGTGACATGTCGCAAAGCCGACGCGCAGTACTGGAGCTCTGGGCACAGTCGCTGGTGAAACGCAATTACCCACCCGTCCCGCTCAGCATGAGCGACTACGAACAAGGCTAAAACCACAACGCTTCAAGCAGGACCACCGGGTGACGAGCCTGTCACCCGGCACTTCACAGGAGTGTCATATGAAAGCCAGCCTCTTGAACCGACTGTTGCTGCTGACCCTGCTGCTCATCCCGGCTCTATTCGCCCAGGCGGACAGCGGCGCCGTCTACTTCACCATGGGGGTGCATAACACCGAGGGGTGCAACGAACAGAACGGCAACTGCATCGCCAAACGCGCACCGGGCGACCCTTCCGATCCGTTTTTTCCGGCGTTCTGGATCAGCGACTGGACCATGTACCGGGTGATGCACAACTACGAAAAAAACCCGCCGCCCTACAGCAATCCACCCACCACCCTCACCCCGGCGGACTACACCGTCTCCCGCGGCACCAGCTATTACGACACCGCCTATATTCCACCGGATGGCGACGGCTTCGGCGCCATGATGGAGCACTACGAGAAGTACTGTCTGCCGATCTTCCCGATCAAGAACAACAACTACACCTGCTCCTTTGTGTCCCTGGGCAACAAAGCGTACTTCCTGACTTACCCGCAAGACCGCCCCAAGGACATACCGGCCTGTTGCATGTTTTCGCCGATGAATCATCCGCCGCGCCAAGACTTCATCCAGCACCTGCCCTACAGCGCCGAGCGCAGCAAAAACCTCAATGGCAGCGTGCAGGCCTATGCACTGGACCTCGAATCACCGCAAGGTCCGATCCTGTTCGGCTACGCCTTTTTCAAACAACTGTCAGGACAACCGCCCTACCGGCATCCCCAGTCGTTCTTTTTCTCCGGTGACACCAGCGTTGCCAATGCGCCCATCGTCAGCCAGAACTACACCAACTTTCGCATCGCCAAACCGGACCCGGCCCAGACCTGGGCGCAAGTGGCCGCGATGTGCCCGGCGAATCCGCCGCCCTGCCAATTGTTCGAGCCACCGGCCTCACAGAGCAACGGCCAAAAGGCGCAGTGGAACAAGCTCATGCAGCGCAAACCCTGAACAATGACGAAGGATCGCCATGAAAACCACACTCCGTTTCACCGTGATGTTACTGGGCCTGGCCAGTCTGCCGGGGCTGGCTCGGGAACAAGCCATGCTGTCGACGCTGGCCACCAGCTTGAGCTGCCAGCCTCCCAGCACCGCACCGGCCGCCACGGCCAGCCAGGACCTGTTCGATCAGTACAGCTGGCAGATGTTCATCGCCTTGAACTGGCCTGCACAGAACGGGCAACGAGGTGATCCCGACTGCAGCAAGCAGCCTGGGGATCCCGGCTACACCGTTTGGCAGACCTACAAGACCGTGGAGGAAATCTTTCTGCCGCAAGGGGCCGATCCTGGCCCGTGGAATACCCAGCAAGCCGCCAAAAGCCTGGGCATCATCAACATTGCCGCGCTGAAGAACAGCTCTCAGGTGAATGCCGTCGACCAGGCCGTCGGCGGCTGGCTGATCGACCAGGCCGGTAACCCGACGTACTACGACATCTCGGCCAACGAGACCTCCTACAACTACATCGTCGCCAACAGCTTCTATAACGCTGATGTGGTTTCCAAAGCCAACAACATCAATTTCCCCTATGGGGTCATCGAGGTTAAATCGAGCTGGCGCATTCTCACCACCCGTGACAATGCCAGCCGCTACCTGACCATGCTCGCGCGTGTGGCCACGTTCGACGACCAAGGCCAGCGCACCGGTGTCACCGAGGCTTACCTGGGTTTGGTGGGCCTGCACATCATCACCAAGGCGAACGGTTACCCGCAGTGGATCTGGTCGACTTTCGAGCAGATCGATAACGTTCCGCCCAAGGTGCTGGTGAACGGCCAGTGGGTCGACCAGCCGACATCCGGCACGGCCTATTCCTATTTCAACTCCACCGCCCCCGCCGCCACCCTCAACCAGTCGCCGTGCGACTGGCAGACTCAGGGCGCGCATCTGGTCTGCGTGCCCAAACCCGGCACCACGTTCCAGACGCCGAACCCGTTGAACCGGTTCACCCCGATTGCCGAGGTCACCAATGGAGTCAACACCCAATACCGCACCGACCCGGACCTGCAAAGAAGCGTGTTGAAGTACTACCAGCTCATCACCACCCAGCGCCCGCTGATGCCGGACAACCCCAGTAATCCGCTGGGCCAGCCGACACCGGCGCTCTCGGCCAACGTGACCATGGAGAGCTACATCCAGCCCAACAGCAGTTGCATGAATTGCCACTCCATGGCGACACCGGTCAAGAGCCCCTACAAGTCCGATTACTCCTACCTGTTCAAATTCGCCAATGCGCCTGTCGGCAAAACCATCAAGGACGAGGAATAAATCATGAGCATCCTGAACGGACCACGACTGAATTTCTGGGGCGGCATCCGCACGGACGTCAGCCTGCCGAACAATTCCCCTACCATTCCCTACGACGGCAATGATGAATGGCCGCTCTTCGACCTGACCACCTCGACCCTGGCGCCGGGTGCCCAGTCTTACACCGACGATCAGTTGAACAACATGATCAACGCGCCTGACGGCGACTACTACACCGCTGGCGGCTGGAATCACTACGGGCAGCATGTGGTCGACATGCAGAACGCCCTGATCAGTTCCCAGGGTAATCCAGGCGGCATCAGCACCACCGGCGACATGGTGGGCCAGCCGGTCTATCTGCTCGGCTCGGTGGACCCGGTGACCGGACAAGGGCCTGTGTCCGGCCCGATGATGGTGGACCTGGACCCCACCTCCTCAACGACCACCCAGATCTTCGTCGGCGGTCTGCAAATCGGCGGTAACAGCGACATCCAATTGCTGATTCGCAGCAATACCGTGTGCAGCAGTTTCGACGTCGCGGGGCGTGTGCTGTTGCCCGCGAAAATGGACGCGCCGGGCTCCTTCCACGCCAGCGGCACGTTTCAACTGACCTTTCCCCTGAGCAGCGTCGTCAGTTGGAACCAGAACAGCGCTGGCCTGCGGTCGATCATCCAGGCACCTGGGGCGACAGGCATCGTACTGCGCTTCGTCATGTTCGAAATGTGCCCCACGATGACCACTGAACAACTGGATGCCGATTATGCCGCCGGTCGATACACCCCCAACCCGAGCATCGGCCGGGTCATCGGAACGCTGGCCCCGGCCTTCGCCGATGAGCCGCTGAACTGCCAGCCGGGCCGGCAACTGGTCAATCAGAGCACGGGGAATGCCGGCTATGCCGACCTGGGCAACAACGGTTACCTGAGCATCGACATGGTGAACGTCATTCCGAAGGAAACCTTCAGGGCTGTCAGGGACGACATCACCAGCCCTATCGGGCCCAACGCGAACTACGGCCTCGTCACCATCACCGCAGGCACCACCACACTGGCCACCCTGGAGCCGACCAACCGCTTTTTATTCGACTACTACGTGTATGGCGGCATCGTCGACCTGCCGCTGACCTCCAACCAACTGCAGGCGGTACAGACCACCGCCCTGGCGATCAACGCGCCTGGCAAAGTCGCCGGGACCACGTTGCAAGCCACCGAATCGACCTATCGGGTGTATGCCGACCAGCGCAACGTTTATCTGGAAGACTATCCGAATGGCCTGTCGCTCACCCTGCAGGTCAGGTATCTGGGCGGTCCGGTCCAAAGCACCACCGAAATCGACCTGCAGGCAGCGGCTCCTGCTGTGTACGATGAACCGCAATACTGGGACTTCCTCGACTTCCCTGCCTCGCTGACCGTGGACGCCGGCCAGCTCGCCGTCAGTTTCCCCGTCACCGTCAAACCGGGCAGTGCCGCCCAGGCCGGTTTTGTCGCCCTGACCTGCACGGCCAATGGCCTTCCTAGCAGTGGCTACTTCACCAGCTTTCGCAAATACGCACAGACCGACTTCGGCATCCCCGCGGGCACCACCATTACCTGGGAGCTGATGTATCCGAACGTCCTGCGTTTTCACTACCTGGCCTTCCCCGCCATGTCGCGCTACATCCCGCTCAATCAGCGCGACGCGATCATGGCCGCCAAGAACCCCATCCTCGCCCGAACCTCGGACGCCTACAAAGGCACCACGCTGTTCATGCCCGTGGTGCGCTCGATGTCGCCTTGCCAGCGGGCGCTGCTTCGAGCCTTTCTCACCGGTGAACCGTGGCAACCGCCGCAGTAGTCGTGCCCCTTGTCCATGGAGAGAGACCCTATGCCCGTTCCCGTTCATATCCCGGCGCAACCGACTGAAACGTTGCGCCCAAGCACGATCATCGCCGAGGGCCTGCTGAACCCTCGCGGCGTCTGTCTGCAAAGCGATGGCAGCCTGCTGCTGACCGAAGCCGGTTCGGGGTTGCCGGACCAGCCCTTCAGCGGCCGTATCAGCCGACTGCGGCCGGATCCGCACAGACCCGGCGCCTACCTGCCCCGCGAAACACTGGCGCAAGGTTTCCGCGCCATGAACATGCAGGCCCGCATGCTGCGCGATGAAATCATGGGGCTGTCGGACATCGCCTGCGGTGACGGGCGCTGCCTGGTCAGCCAGACCGATTACGTCGAGGGCTCCAAACTGCTGGACCTGCAATACACCCCGCCCGAGCCGGTGTTTCACAGCCGTGGCAATCTGAATGCGCTGTGTTACCACCCCACTCGCCACAGCTGGCTGGCGGTCAAACCCGATACCAATCAGTTGGTGGAGTTCACCAGCGGCCAGGACGAACGCGTGCTGGTTCAGCTACCCGAACTGGACCAGGGCCAGGAAGCCGTTCCCGTGACCCTGGTGTACGAACCGGCGACAGACGCCGTACTGATCAGCCTGTTCTCCGGAGAACTACAAGGCGACCCGACGCGCAAAGGCATCGACTTTGCCGACAAGGCAGGCCAAGTGATTCGGGCCTGGCCGGCCAGCGGGCAAATCGAGATCCTGATTCGCGGCCTGCAATTGCCCACCGGACTGGCGCTGTGTCCGAAGGGCAACGTGCTGGTCCTGGAACTCTGCAACCGCCTGCAGCAACCCTTGCCGTCTGACTGGAACGGCGAACCGCTCCATGGCGGCTTTACCCGCTTCACCGGTCGACTGCTGAGTTGCAACCTGCAAACAGCCCAGGTCGCCGTGCTCGCTCGCGGCCTGGATACCCCTTCCAACCTGTGCCTGTTGCAGGATGCGGTACTGGTGAGCGAAGGCATGGGATTAACCGGCCGGCCACTGCCCACGCCAGACAACAACGTCGTCCCGTTGAGCGGCAGACTGCGACGGGTGCAGCTCTGAAAAGCACGCCCCTGCGTAGCAGCTGTCGAGCACCGCGAGGCAGCGTCCGGCGGCGCAGCCGTCGTGAATCCGGCTAATGCGGTCTGCCTGATGCGCACCAATGTCTGGTTTTACGACTGCTGCGCAGCCGAACGCTGCCTCGCGGTGCTCGACAGCTGCTACAAGGAGGGAGATTCGTCAATTAACCCAAGCCGGTCACAACGCTCGCGCACAACACCGAATAAATGTGGGAGCGAGCCTGCTCGCGATGAGGCCGGCACCTTCAACATCCCGGTGACTGCCAGACCGCTATCGCGAGCAGGCTCGCTCCCACATGGATTGCACTTGACATCAGCATCCGGTCAGATCCGAAAACTGCCCACCAATTGCTTCAAACGAGCCGCCTGCTGCTCCAGATCGGAGCAGGCCCGCAAGGTCGAATGGAGGTTTTCCACGCCGTCCCGGTTAAGGGTGTTGATCTCCCTGATGTCGGCATTGATCGACTCGACCACAGCGGTCTGTTGTTCCGTAGCGGTGGCGACCGATTGGTTCATGCCATCGATCTCACCGATGCGCAGTGTCACGCTATTCAAGCGCTCGCCGGCCAGGTTGGCGACCTCCACGCTTTCCAGGCTGTGGCGCTGGCTCTGACCCATGGTACTGACCGACTCGCGGGCGCCGACTTGCAGCTCCTCAATCATGGTCTGCACCTGTTGTGCCGATTCCTGGGTGCGATGGGCCAGGTTACGGACTTCATCGGCGACCACGGCAAAACCGCGCCCGGCCTCGCCGGCGCGGGCAGCTTCGATGGCGGCGTTGAGCGCCAGCAGATTGGTCTGCTGGGAGATGCTGCTGATCACCTCGAGAATCTGCCCGATATTCACTGTCTTGCTATTGAGGGTTTCGATATTGACGCTGGAGGTGCTGAGCATGTCGGACAACGTGTTCATCGCCTGAATAGTTCTATCGACCACCTGCTGACCGTCTTCAGCCAGCCCCCGGGCATCGCTGGCCTGATGCGACGCTTGCGCTGCGTTGCGGGCAATTTCCTGCGCGGCGGCGCCAAGCTGATTGATGGCGGCCGCCACGCTTCTCGTCCGGCTGGATTGTTCATCGCAGTTGAGCATTGACGAATTGGAAGCACTGACCACCCGCAGGGCGACTTCGTTGACCTGCTCGGTGGCCGAGGAGACCTCGCGGATCGAACCATGAACCCGTTCGACGAAGCGGTTGAACGCCATACCGAGGATGCCGAATTCATCCTGGGTCTGGATGGTCAGGCGCTTGGTGAGATCGCCTTCACCCTCGGCGATATCCTGCATCGCCCCGGTCATTACCCGCAACGGCTGCATCAGGAGGCGAATCAGCAGGCCGAGTAGCGCGATGATAATCAGCACAGCGATAAAGGTGGCGACCAGTGCTGAAGCACGGAACTCACTGAGCATCAAAAACGCCTTGTCCTTGTCCACGGACAAACCGATAGACCAATTCAGTGAGGGCAAGCCTTTGATTGGTGCAAAGGTAACGATGCGGGTGTTGCCATCAACCCGCACTTCACTGATATCGCTGCTGATGCGCGGGGTATCTTGCGGATAGACATCGGCGAGCGTCTTCATCACCAGCGCTTTGTCCGGGTGAACCAGAATCTTGCCCTCGCTGCTGACCAGAAAGGCATACCCCATCCCGTTGAAGTCCAGCGCATTGATACTGTCGGCAATGGCCTGCAGGCCCAGATCACCGCCAGCGACACCCAGGGTCTGCCCGGCCTTGCTGACGGCGTCGACGACGGTGATCACCAGGTTACCGGTCGTGGCGTCAAGGTACGGCTCGGTGATGGTCGGGCCATTGCTCTTGACGGCATCCTTGTACCAGGGGCGCGCACGCGGGTCGTAACCTTCCGGCATCTTGGCATCCGGAAAAGTCATGAACTTACCCTCTTTATCCCCTACATAGGTGGCGATAAACGTCGACGCCAGGACTTGCTGCTTCAGCAAAAGCGCGATGTTCTCCGGGGTCGGGTTGATCGCCACCGACTGTGAAAGGGTCTCCATCAACAACACTCTGCCGTTCAGCCAGTTGGCGATATTGCTCGCGGTGACATCGCCCATTTCATGAAGATAACTCTCCAGGTCCTTACGAATCGCGCTGCGCTGCAGATAGTCGTTGTAGGCGGTGAACAACGCGAACGCGGCGACGACAATCAGCGAGACGGCCAGCAGGATTTTGTGGCTGAACTTAAGGTGAATATTCATGGCTGATTTGCAGTCCGGGTCAGCAGCTCAAGCGTGCGCTCGAACCGGGACAGCCCTTCGACGATGTCCGCCTCGGTCACAATCAAGCTGGGGGCAAAGCGCAGAACATCGGGACCGGCTTGCAACAAGATCAGCCCCTGCCCGGCGGCCGCATTCAGTATTTCCTTTGCTCGCCCGCGCCAGCCGTCACTGAGCACGCAACCGATGAGCAGCCCCAACCCACGAATCTCGTTGTACACGCCATATTGCCCGGCCATTTGCGCGAGGCGAGACTTGAACTGCTCTGCGCGTTGTTTGACGCCATCGAGCAGGGCCTGATCGTTCACCAGGTCAAACACCGCTTCGGCCACCGCGCAACCCAGAGGGTTGCCACCATAGGTCGTCCCATGGGTGCCCGGCACCAAATGTTGAGCCAGCGCTTCGCGAGTCAGCATCGCGCCAATCGGAAACCCGCCCCCCAGGCTCTTGGCACTGGTCAGAATATCCGGTTCAACGCCGTAATGCTGGTAAGCGAACAGTTCTCCACTGCGCCCCATGCCTGTCTGCACTTCGTCAAAGATCAACAGCGCATTGAATTGATCGCAGAGCGTGCGGGCACCTTCCAGGTAAGCACGTTCAGCCGGGAGCACACCGCCCTCGCCCTGTATCGGCTCAAGGACGACCGCGCAGGTTCTATCCGAGATTGCGTTCTGCAATGCCGCCAGATCATTGAACGGTACATGGCTGATCCCTTCAACTCTCGGGCCGAAGCCGTCGGAGTATTTGGGTTGGCCGCCCACACACACGGTAAACAGTGTTCGACCATGGAAGCTGTTCACCGCGGCGATGATTTCAAATTTTTCCTCGCCGTAACGGTCATGGGCCACCCGTCGCGCGAGCTTGAACGCCGCTTCATTCGCCTCGGCACCCGAGTTGCAGAAGAACGCGCGGTCGGCGAAGGTTGCATCCACCAGCTTGCGCGCCAGACGCAATGTGGGCTCGTTGGTGAATACGTTGGAGATGTGCCAGAGCTTGTTCGCTTGCTCCGTCAACACACTGACCAGTTTGGGGTGAGCATGGCCGAGCACATTAACGGCGATCCCGCCAGCGAAATCGATCAGCTCACGACCACTCTGGTCCCAGAGCCGCGATCCTTCTCCGCGGACCGGGATAAACGGCGCAGGTGCGTAGTTGGGGACCATGACACGATCGAAATCTCCACGATCGACCGCCTCCTCCTGCGGCTTTTGCAGGTCGGAGAACCGCGAAGGCTGAATCAACATCGTATTAGTCGTTTGCATGGGAGCCTTTCCAGAATGGGAAGTGAGTGCGGTTATTCTCCCTCCACTCAAGCGGCCGACTCGGCTGTTATCCCATTGCCGCTCGACTCAGAATGCTGAAAGTTTCACCTCGGCAGCCGATTCCGTGCTTGCCAGTGTGCCGATGGATTCTCGGTTGTCTGGTCCCGTTTAACAGCGTCATCCGCTGTGTCAGGCCTGTCACTCCACATAAACAAACGAGGGCTTTGCTGAAAAATCCCATGGCTGTTCGCTCGATGCCACAGGGAACTGACTGATGCCAGATCCATGTGTGCATGGGGCCTTTCCTCATCCAGTATGGAAGACTCGATATGCCACGTTTTATGCTCAGCACGCTGACACTCGCACTGGCTTTCTCGGCAATGATGCCTGTGGTCGATGCCGCCCCTTTACTCGATCCCACACCCGAACATCCTCGCGCCGACAATCAATCAGGCCAGGCCAACACTTGGCTTGAGATTGATCAGGCCGCCTTCGAAGGAAACATCGCCAAGCTCCAGCAACGGCTGGCGGGTAAAAGCCAGATGTGCGCCGTGATGAAAGCCGACGCTTATGGAAGCGGCATTGGTTTACTGATCCCCTCCGCCATCAGGATGGGCATCACCTGCATCGGCGTGGCGAGCAACGAGGAGGCACGTGTTGCACGGGCAAAAGGCTTCAAGGGCCGCCTGATGCGTTTGCGCAGCGCTACCGTTGATGAAGTCGAGAGTGCACTGCGCTACAACATTGAGGAACTGGTCGGTAACCTGGAGGTTGCACGTCAACTCAACGAACTGGCCACCCGCAAGGGCGTGAAGCTGCCCGTTCACCTGGCGCTGAATTCGGCGGGCATGAGCCGCAATGGCCTGGAAATGAGTACCGCGCAGGGGCAACAACAGGCAGTGGA
Source organism: Pseudomonas sp. GM102 (assembly GCF_000282555.1). Classification (NCBI taxonomy): domain Bacteria; kingdom Pseudomonadati; phylum Pseudomonadota; class Gammaproteobacteria; order Pseudomonadales; family Pseudomonadaceae; genus Pseudomonas; species Pseudomonas sp. GM102. The sequence continues at coordinate 51,372 of NZ_AKJB01000118.1, forward strand.
TGTGACGCGGCTGGATCACCTGGATATCGTCGGGATCATGACTCACTTTCCGGTCGAGGAACGCGAGGATGTTCTCCGGGGGCTGGCCACATTCAAGGAGCAGTCCGTCTGGCTGATCGAGCACGCCAAACTGGACCGCAGCCTGATCACCCTGCACTGCGCCAATACCTTCACGACCCTTGAAGTGCCGGAAGGCTGGCTGGACATGGTTCGCCCGGGTGCTGCGCTTTATGGTTATCCAGTGGGCGGGCATAACGAGTTTCAACGGGTGATGCAGTTCAAGTCGCGGGTCGCGGCGGTCAACGCTTACCCGGCGGGCAGCACCATCAGCTACGACCGCACCTTTACCCTGAGCAAAGACTCGCTGATCGCCAACATCCCGGCTGGCTACTCCGACGGCTATCGAAGGGCATTCTCCAACAAAGCCTCAGTGCTGATTCACGGCCAGCGTGCACCGGTGATCGGCAAGGTCACCATGAATACGCTGATGGTTGACGTCAGTGGGATCAAGGGCGTGCAGGCGGGGGATGAAGTGGTTCTGTATGGCAAACAGGGTGATGAAGAAATTACCCAGACTGAGCTCGAGACCATCAACGGCGCGTTGTTGGCCGACCTCTATACGATCTGGGGTAATTCCAATCCGAAGGTGTTGAAGTCCAGGTAAGGATGGACGTGTAGGAGCTGCCTGACGCAAACCCTGTGGGAGCGGGCTTGCTCGCGAATTCGGTGTGTCATTCAGCTTTGATGTTGACTGACACACCGCTTTCGCGAGCAAGCCCGCTCTCACATTAAAACCAGGTTTCCATCTGTATGCCGTACTGCCATACACCGCCGGCATTGAAGTCCGACTTGCCGAAGTTGTCTGTGGAACTGTATCTGTCCAGGTCCGAAGACCAGTTCATGAGGCTTGCGAATACTCGCAATTCGGGGCGTGTGAGCAAGTCTCCAACGTCGGGTTTGAAGGTTGGGGCGATGGTGAATTTCCAGAAGTTACCGTCGACCGCATTACGTTGCATGTAGCCCTTGGGGTCGAGGTCCATGGTTTGCCAGCTCATTTCGTAGGCCATCTCGAAATTGCTGTTGATTTCATTGGCCAATCGCACGTTCAGGGTCATCCAGCGGTAATCGTCACCCTTGACGTACCTGTCCTTGCTTTGTTCGGCCAACAAGCTGGGGCCGATGCGCCAGCCGGGTGCAATGGGGGTCTCGCCATAAAGCGCCAGGCGCAGCGCCCGGGCGTCGTCGATCAGCTCGCCATCCGAACCGATGTTCTTGACCTCTGCCCCCAGACCTTGCCCGTAGAGCAGCGCCGTTTTGAAGAAGCCTTCCCTGCCGAAAAAGTTTTTCTGATGATTCGCGACCATGCTGTGCAAACCGGAATCCGCAGGCGTCAGGCCCGCTTCATTGGTGCGAGTGCCAAAGTCGTTTTTCTTTGAGCCAATGCCATTGAACATCCACTGCCACTGACCATTATCGAAGAACTGGTTGGAGGTCAGGATGTAGCTTTCCACATCGGCATTGACACCGCCCTCACTGAAATCCCCGTAGTTGCGTCCGATCAAGGAGTAATTCGAGCGCCAATCCTTGTTCATCTGCACATCGTAGATACCACCCCCGGTGCCGGCCAGAAAGACCACGTCCGAATCCAGCCAGTGGATATCGAAATTGTCCCTGTCAAATCGCTTGCCTGCCCACAGGGTGGAGTTTTCGAACACTGAATTGCCCTTGAAGGCGGCGAGATGATCGAGTTCGGTAAATACCTGACGCACGTTCAGGTTGCTCTCGTCGGCGGTCCAGTCATTGGAACTTTCCACACCGTCGGCGATGGACACGGTGAATTTGGATCGGGTGCCGTTCTGCGCATAGAGTTCTTTCGACAGGTCTATGCGCATGTAGGTGTCGTCTTCGTTACCGAGTCGCCCGACGGCACCACCAACTGAACCGGCCGGGGTTGTATAAGGGCCGCCACGACCACCACCCAGCCCATCGTTGATCAGCAATCCGGAGCGGGCGTAGCCCTTGAAGCTGAAACCGTCAGTCAGGTGTCCACTGCTGCCCTGCTTTTCCATGCTTTGCTGACGGGCTTCGAGTTTTGCCAGTCGAGTGTCCAAAGTGGGCGCCGCAGTGGCGGCTGCAGTAGATGCCGCCGGCTGCAAGGCGGGAGTCGCCAGTTTGATCTGCTGCAATTCCCTGGCGAGTGCCTGGGTTTGCTGCTCGGCTGCGGCGGCGCGTTTTTCCGCAGCGGCGGCACGCGCTTCAAACGCGGCCATTCGTTGTTCCAGGGTCGCGGCCTGAGAGGTGGCCGCCGAGGTGCCGAGTACGCCTGCGAGTAGCCAGCTTGATGCTTTCTGCATGGGGGATTTCCTGTTTTGTTTTTATTTTTCTGTCCTGCGACCGGCCTTTTTTTCATGAATTGTTAATTGTCAAAATCCACGAAAAAAAGGATGCCTCATCGCAAATACGCTGCTACATTTGGCGATGTTAACGTTAACTTTTCTAAAAACAAAAATAAAGAGGGCTTTATGAAACACCTCAAATCTCTTCTTCCAGCAGCACTGCTTACCCTCTGCGCCGGGCTTCCATCCCTCTCGAGCGCAGCTGATTTGACGATCTCGTGTGGGGCGGTAGGTGCGGAGTTACAACTCTGCAAAGAGGCTGTCGAGGCCTGGTCGAAACAGACCGGCAACAACGTCGAGGTGGTGTCCACGCCTAACTCGGCGACCGAGCGATTGTCGTTCTACCAACAGATCCTCAGTGCGCAGTCCGCCGACATCGACATCATTCAAATCGATATGGTGTGGCCGGGGATGCTCGCCAAACATCTGATGGATCTTCGCGAGGTGCTTCCCGCCAACGCGACCCAAGGCTACTTCCAGGCACAGGTGGATAACGCCACGGTGAACGGGCGGCTGGTGACGATGCCGTGGTTCACCGACTCGGGCCTGCTGTATTACCGCAAGGACTTGCTCGAGAAGTACAACCAGCAGGTTCCCCAGACCTGGGAGGAAATGACCGCTACTGCCAGGAATATTCAACAGGCCGAGCGCACTGCCGGGAATCCCAATGCGTGGGGTTACATTTTTCAAGGGCGCGCCTACGAGGGCCTGACGTGCAATGCGCTGGAGTGGATCAGCAGCCAACCGCAAGGTGGACTGGTCAATTCACGAGGCGACATCGTGGTCAACAGTCAGGCTTCAAGAACAGCGTTGACCCTGGCCAAAAGCTGGGTCGGCGACATCTCCCCGCGTGGCGTACTCAATTACACCGAGGAGGAAGGCCGTGGCGTGTTCCAGTCGGGCAATGCGCTGTTCATGCGTAACTGGCCGTATGTCTGGGCCCTGGTCCAAAGCCAGGACAGTGCCGTAAAAGACAAGGTCGGGGTTGCTCCCCTGCCCCGCGGCGGCGAGGCCGGCAGCCATGCATCCACCCTCGGTGGCTGGGGTCTGGCGGTATCGCGTTACAGCGCCCATCCAAAACTTGCCGCCGAGCTGGTGAGCTATCTGACCAGTGCCCAAGAGCAAAAACACCGTGCCCTGATAGGCGCCTATAACCCGGTTATCGAGTCGCTGTATCAAGACCCCGAATTGCTCGCGGCCATGCCTTATTACGCTCAGTTGCACAGCATTCTCAACGATGGGGTGATGCGCCCCGCCTCCATCACTGCCGATCGTTATCCACGGGTCTCCAATGCGTTCTTCGATCGAGTGCATGGCGTGCTCGCGGGCGAGTTGCCTGTCGATCAGGCGCTGGCCGAACTGGAAAGCGAACTCACGCGCATCAAACGCCGGAACTGGTAAGCCACAAGGAAGGAAATCACCATGTCTGTCTCTTCTACCCATGCCCCCTGTGACGAGCTCCTGCTCACCAGGGAAACGCCCGTACAACGTCGCCGAGTACGCGCTGCCTGGCTGTTTCTGACGCCGATGTTGCTGTGTCTGGCCCTGGTGGCAGCCTGGCCGCTACTGCGCACATTCTGGTTCAGCCTGACCGACGCCAACCTGGCGGACACCGGCGGCGGAACCTTCATAGGCTTGAGCAATTATCTGTTCCACAACGGTTCCACCTGGTCGGGCATCCTGGTCGATCCACAATGGTGGAACGCGGTGCGCAACACCTTGCACTTCACCGTGGTGTCGGTGGGACTGGAAGTCGTACTGGGACTGCTGGTGGCGTTGTTGCTGAACATCAAGTTCACCGGCCGCTCGCTGGTGCGTGCGTTGATTCTGATTCCGTGGGCGATTCCGACCATTGTCTCGGCGAAGATCTGGTCATGGATGCTTAACGACCAGTTCGGCATCATCAATCACCTGATGCTGAGCCTCGGCCTGATTGACGCACCCTTGGCCTGGACGGCGGATGCGGATCTGTCGATGTGGGCAGTGATCATCGTCGACGTCTGGAAGACCGTGCCTTTTGTCACGCTGCTGATGCTGGCGGCCTTGCAGATGTTGCCGAGTGATTGCTACGAAGCCGCCAGGGTCGATGGCATTCATCCGCTGAAGGTGTTCTGGCGTGTCACGCTGCCTCTGCTGATGCCCGCACTGCTGGTGGCGGCGATCTTCCGCATCCTCGACTCGCTGCGGGTATTCGACGTCATCTATGTGCTGACCTCGAACTCATCGAGCACCATGAGTATGTCGGTGTATGCCCGCCAGCACCTGGTGGAGTTCCAGGACGTCGGTTACGGCAGCGCGGCCTCGACGCTGTTGTTTCTGGTGGTTGCGGTCATCGCCATGCTTTATCTCTACCTCGGACGCCGTCAACTGGAGGTCCGGTCATGAACCTGCGCCTACTGAAAAAATCGCTGTTGCGTCTCGGATTCTGGTGCCTGATCGGGGTTCTGCTGCTGTATGCGGTCTTCCCTTTCTACTACGCCATCGTGACGTCGCTGAAGCTGTCCAGCGCCTTGTTCGAGGTGAGCTACTGGATCGAAAACCCCGACTTCTCCAATTACGCGGCGGTGCTCCATCAAGCCTCATTCCTGCGGGCTATCGGCAACTCTCTGGTGGTCGCGCTGTGCGTGGTCACGCTGGCGCTGTTCCTCAGCCTGACCGCCGCCTATGCCTTGGGCCGGGTGAAGTTTCGTGGGCGTGGCACGGTCTTGATGATGGTTCTTGGCGTGTCGATGTTTCCCCAGGTCGCGGTGCTGTCGGGGCTGTTCGAAGTGATCCGCGCCCTGGGTCTGTACAACACCTCCTGGGCGTTGATCCTGAGCTACACGATTTTCACCCTGCCCTTCACCGTCTGGGTGCTGACCACGTTCATGGGGCAGCTGCCCCATGAACTGGAAGAAGCGGCAATCATGGATGGCGCGTCGCCCTGGGTCACGCTGACCCGAGTGCTGTTGCCGCTGCTCTGGCCCGCACTGGTCACCACTGGCTTATTGGCCTTTATCGCCGCGTGGAACGAGTTCCTGTTTGCCCTGACCTTCACCCTCACCGACACCCAACGCACGGTGCCGGTCGCCATCGCCTTGATTTCCGGCGGCAGCCCTCATGAGTTGCCTTGGGGGTTGTTGATGGCCGCATCGGTGCTGGTCACCGTCCCACTGGTGATTCTGGTGCTGATCTTCCAGCGCCGAATCGTTTCCGGTCTCACTGCCGGCGCGTTAAAGGGTTGATGCCCAACAAAGACAAGGAACAGCATCGTGATCAAATTGAAACTGGACAACGTGAACAAACAATTGGGCGGCGCGCGGATTCTTCGCGACGTCAGCCTGGAAATCGCCGCGGGTGAATTCGTGGTGTTCGTCGGCCCTTCGGGCTGCGGAAAGTCGACCCTGCTACGACTGATCGCCGGACTGGATTCGATCTGCGGCGGCGACCTGCTGATCGACGGGCGTCGGGTCAACGACCTGGAGCCGCGCGAGCGTGGCGTCGGCATGGTGTTTCAGTCTTATGCGCTGTACCCGCACATGAGCGTCTACGACAACATCAGCTTTGGCCTCAAACTGGCCAAGACGGAAAAGACCAGCCTGCGCGAGCGCGTGCTGAAAACCGCGCAAATCCTGCAGTTGGACAAACTGCTGCAACGCAAGCCAAAGGAACTGTCCGGTGGGCAGCGTCAGCGTGTGGCCATGGGCAGAGCCATGGCGCGGGAGCCGGACATTCTGTTGTTCGATGAGCCGCTCTCAAACCTGGATGCCTCGTTGCGGGTGCAGATGCGCAACGAAATCGCCCGGCTGCATGATCGGCTGGGCTCGACCATGATCTACGTCACTCACGATCAGGTTGAAGCGATGACCCTGGCCGACAAAATTGTCGTGCTCAATGGTGGTCGCGTCGAGCAGGTCGGCTCACCGCGCGAGCTCTATGAACGCCCGGCCAGTCGCTTTGTCGCCGGTTTCCTCGGTTCGCCCAGAATGAACTTTCTGGCGGCGCGCCTGCATGCGCCAGGTAAAACCAGCCTGGTTCATACCCCCGTATTGGGGATGAGCTCCCTGCCCTTCGACAGCTCGAACCTGGCGGCGGACGCTCAACTGAGCCTGGGAATTCGCCCGGAACACGTGTCGCTCAAGGCAGCAGATGGAACCGCCGGCGTCGTCGTGACCGGGGTCGAGTATCTGGGCAGCGAAACCTATGTGCACCTCGATACCGGTCAGGACGAACCACTGATCTGTCGTTGTGAAGTCAACGCCGGATGGCGAGTGGGCGATCAGGTCGAGTTGCAGCTGGACCCCGGCAACCTGCACCTGTTCGACGCCGACGGCACAGCCTTGAAACGCTACCCGCACGGCGTCCTGCTGCACTCGGTACGAGAAGCAGCCCTATGACCTTGGCTTTGAATTCCATGAGCGATCCGATGTCCGCTACCCTTGAACTTGCGCAGCATGCGCTGAATGATGGCCTGTCTCGCGTCATCCGCGATTACCAACCCGGTTATCATCTTGCCCCTGCGGCGGGCTGGATGAACGACCCAAACGGGGTGGTGTACTTTCGTGGCGAATACCACGTTTTCTATCAGCACTACCCTTTCGAAGCGAAATGGGGCCCGATGTATTGGGGGCATGCCAAGAGTGCCGATCTGGTCCATTGGCAGCATCTGCCCATTGCGCTGGCGCCCGGCGATGACTTCGACCGTGACGGTTGTTTTTCCGGTAGCGCGGTGGTGTGTGGCGATACCCTGGCGCTGATCTACACCGGGCACACCTGGCTGGGGGAAGTGGGTGACGAACGCTACATCCGTCAAGTCCAGTGCCTGGCCACCAGTACCGACGGCATCCGGTTCGTCAAGCATGGCGCCGTCATCGAGACCGCGCCAGAAGACACGATCATGCACTTTCGCGACCCCAAGGTCTGGCAGGAGGATGACGATTGGTACCTGATTGCCGGCGCACGTCTGGGCGATAAACCGCTGCTGCCGCTGTACCGTTCCACCGATCTGCACACCTGGGAGTTCCTCGACTATGTGTCTAGCGGCAGCGAGGGCGATGGCTACATGTGGGAATGCCCGGATCTGTTCCGGCTGAACGGGCGCGATGTGCTGCTGTACTCCCCTCAAGGCATGCAACCCCAGGGGTACGAACGGCTCAATAAATACCAGACCGGTTATCGAGTGGGCCGACTCGACAGCGAATGGCACTTCACCGGCGGGCCTTTTATCGAGCTGGATAACGGCCATGATTTCTATGCCGCGCAAACGCTATTGGCCGCCGATGGTCGACGTCTTGTGTGGGCATGGCTCGACATGTGGGAAAGCCCGATGCCGAGTCAGGCCCATCACTGGTGCGGCATGCTCGGTTTGCCACGCGAACTTGAACTGCACGCCGAGCGCCTTTGCGTGTATCCGGCACGGGAGCTTACCGCTCTGCGCCAGGCGCCATTGCCGTGCACGTCCTGGTGGGACGAGTCAGGAACCCGGTGGGAGCCGGAAGTGAATGGCGACATGCTCGAAATCCACGTGCGTCTGGATCTGCTCGGCTGCACCGACGGCCACCTCGGAATCGCCTTGCGTTGCAGTGATGATGGTCATGAAGAAACCCTGCTTTACTACGATGCTGCGCTGCAGCGCCTGGTGCTTGACCGCAGTCGCTCGGGTGCACAAGTCACCGGCCAGCGCAGCGTGGCGATAGACCCGACACAAGGGCAACTGGAACTGCGGGTGTTCCTCGATCGCTCGTCCATCGAGGTGTTCGACGAAAACGGACACTTCAGCTTCAGCAGTCGCCTCTATCCGCGGCCCGACAGCCTGGGCGTGAAGCTGCTGGCCAGCGGAAGTGGCGGGCGTGTCTGCATTCCCAAGGCATGGCCTCTGGCCTCGGGATGGCTATGAGCAGCGTCATTCGAGTCGCGAGAAGCCCGGACCCTGTGTCATGATTCTGCGTCAACCTGACCGGCCTCGCCTCGCATGACTTCAGTGAAAGACGTTGCACAACTGGCCGGCGTGTCCCTGATGACGGTTTCTCGCGCGCTCAACAACCCGGAAAAACTGAGCCCCGAAACCCTTCTGCGGGTGCGTCGTGCCATTGATGAACTGCAATTCGTACCGAGCCTGTCGGCGCGCAAGATGCGCGGCGACAACCTCCAGTCGCGCACCATCGGTGTGTTCGCGCTGGACACCGCGACCACACCGTTCGCGGTCGAGTTGCTGCTGTCCATCGAACAGACCGCGCAGCAGGCGGGCTGGAATGTGTTCATCCTTAACCTGTTGAGCAACCCGCCCACCGATCAGAACATCGACCTGATGTTGTCGCACCGTCCCGACGGGTTGATCTTCAGTGCCATGGGGTTTCGCCAGGTGTGCATTCCCGAGCGTTTGAAGAGCAAACCTCTGGTACTCGCCAATTGCCTGGCGGATGACAGTCGCCTGGTGAGTTATGTGCCAGACGATGAAACCGGGCAGTATCGAGCCGTACATCACGCGTTGAGCCAGGGCTATCGGCGCCCTCTGTGCATCAATCTGCCCAAACAGAGTCTAGCCTGGGGCTTGCGACAAAAAGGCCTGCAGCGTGCCTGTCAGGCATTTGGCCTTGCGCCTGAGGCACTCCTGCAATACGACCTTTCCGATCATGACGCCTATGGTGAAACCGCAGCCATCCTCGACCGGCACATGATTGAAGGTCGCCCGGAATTCGACATTCTGATTTGTGGCAACGACCGCATTGCCTTTTGTGCTTATCAGCTGTTGTTGGGCCGTGGCCTGAAAATTCCCGGCGACGTCGCGGTGCTCGGCTACGACAACATGATCGGTATCGCTGAACTGTTCATCCCGCCGCTGACCACCGTGCAATTGCCGTACTACGAGATCGGTCGCAATGCGGCCCGGCACTTGATCGAAGCCCTTGAGGTAGAGGGAGCCCACCCGGTTGATTGCCCGTTGGTGGTCAGGGCGTCGCTATGAAGGCTCTGCTCAGATCCAGCGCGGATCGATCTCCCCGGTCCAGGCCAGCAGCGCCGCCAACAGAAAGAAGCTGCCGCAGGCCGATTCGACCTTCTGCTCCAGCGTCGCCGTGGTGCGATAGCAATGGCCGATAAAGCGCCCATTCTCGAAGTCGGCGCTGCGCACGATCGTAGCCAGTAGCTGGCCCGCCTGTTGCCACAGCACCTCAGCCTCGACGGCACCCTCAACCTCGACAACACCCGCCGCCTGCCCCAGCAGGGCCAATGCCGTCATCGCCGCGGCGCACGGGTCGCTCAGTCCCTGGGGCTGATCCAGGCGATTGAGCGGGACGCACACGCCTCGACTGCGCAGCCAGTACTGGCTTGCCCTTTCGGCGTCGCTGCTGAACGGCGCACCGTACAAGCAAGCGCCCGTTCCCAGGCCGAGCATGGCCCAAGCCTGACCCCGAGACCAATTACCCGGATCATCGCCAGCCTGCCATTGCCCCTGATCAAAACGCGCATGGCTGCTCCAGGTACCGTGCGCGCCGGCGCAGGCACGGAAGGATGTTTGCAACTGTTGGCGGCCCAGTCCCAGCAGTCGTGGTTCGGCATTCAGGGCAAACAGCTGCAGGGTCGCGGCCAGCGGATCGATGCTCAAACAGCTGTCACCGTGTTCACCGCCGCCCATTTCGCGGCCGAGGGGGATACAGCCCAGCACTGGATCGAACGCCCAGACCAGACGCTGCACCGCCTCATCCGTCAGTTCCTCGGCCTGGGGATCGGCCAACAGGCGTGCGCCCAACCCGGCGCCGTACCAGAAAATCAGGCTGCGATGATGGGTATCGCTATCAAGCTTGTCCCGCAGCCGCTCGGCGATGCGCCGCGCCTGTTGCAGATCTTCCTGGCGCCGACGGCAATGGGCTCGCAGCCACCACAACCCGGCCCAGAACCCACCCAGCCAGGAGCCGCTGGCAGAGACCTTCCATGCCCCGCTGTCCTGCGTGCAGTACAGGGGAAAGGCCAGGCCACAAGCGGCATCGATCTGCTCCAGTCGCGTGAAGATGGCGTTGATGGCGCGCTGACTTTCAGCGATCTCAAGGGGATGATCCAGAACTTGGAAGTGACTCATTTGACCACCCTCAAGAACGACTCGACTGCGCTGCTTCTGTGGCGTTGCCGAACCCGCGACAACAACAGGCTCAGCAGGCAGCCCACCAGCAACACCCCGATCAGCGCCAGCCAGGCATAGGCAAACCCCCGAGACCCGTTCTGCATCAGCCCGAACAACGGCGGGCCCAGCGCAAAACCACCAAAAAAACCCACCGACAGCAAACCTGCGGCCGGCGCCGGGCTGCCGAAACCCGGGTCGCGCAGGACCATGCTCATGGCAATGGCGTTGGTCGCAACCGCGGTCAGCCCCATGCCCAGAGCCCCGGCCCATAACGGCCAGTGACTGCCCGGTGCGGCCAGGGAAGTCAGCCACAAGGCTAGGCTCGACAGCAGCAATAACACCAGCAGCAGCCAGGACTCATCAATCATGCGCGCGCCCAACGGTGTCAGGAAAATCCGCGCCACAATGCCCATCACGCCGAAGCCGGCGATCAGGCCGCCAATCAACGTCGCCGGCATCCCCTGCCCCGCGGCGAACACCCCGAGAAAGGTCACGAACGACGAGAGCACGATACCCACGCACAACTGCACGCTCATCAACAGCGCCAGCCGACCGTTGGGACGGGTAACAACAAAGCTCAGCGGTTTGCCTTGGTGCTCACGGGGGGCCACTCGCGGCCCGAGAAACGCCAGCAACAAGGCCGGCACCAGCAAACTCGCCAAGGCCATACGCCAGCCGAACGTCACGGCCAAGGTCGGCAGCAACAAGCCGGCAAACAGCGCCGATACCTGCACCCCGGATTGTTTCAAGCCGACCACCGCTGCCTTGTGCCGGGGTTCGACACGCTCGGCGATCAGCAAATTGGTCACCGGGTTGGCCAGCGCCTGGGCAATCCCGCACGCTGCCAGGGCCAGCACCACGCCGACGAATCCCGGCAGACTGGCCAACAAACCATAGGCGCCCACCGTGCTCCAGAACAACAGCGCCATGGCCTGCCGGGTGCCCAACCAATTGACCAGCGGCCCGGCCCACAACGACAACAGCGCGGCAAAACCGAAGGCGCTGGTGATCAGCCAACCCAGCCAATGGGTCGGCACGCCAAGGTCGGCGACGATTAATGGGCCAAGGGTGCCGACGGCGTAAAAGATCAGCATCGGCAAGGCCATGGCTGCGGTCAGTACCACCCGCAACCACCAGCCACGCGGGGCTTTTGGCTCAGTCATCGGCCCGCTCCCTGCGTCACCGACGGCCAGTCGAAATCCAGCCCGGCGTCGCCACAACTGTCCAGCAGTTGCCGGCCGACTGCGCTGATCAGCGCGTCGTCGGTGCCGTCAAGAATGTGCGTAGTGCGTGCGGTGCGGTAAATACCCGACAGTGGCGACAGCTCACTCAGGCCCTCGGCGCCCATGATCTGGATCGCCGAATCCACGGCCTCGCTCAAGGCCTGGGACGCGGCGACCTTGGCGATGTTGACCTCAATGCTGTTGTCCACCCCGGCATCGTGTTTACCGGCCGCGTCCTGCAGCAGCAAGCGGGCGCTGGCGATGGCCTGATAGACCTTAAACACCCGCTGGCGCACCAGCTGTTTATCCACCAGCCGCGCCTGCTGGCCACGGGCCGAGTGGATACGCGCGCACATAAGGTCGAAACAGCGCTGGGCCAGGCCCAGCCAGTGCACCGAGCGCAATATCCGCCCCAACCCCAGGCGTTCGTGCATCAGCGCCAGCCCCTGCCCCGGTTGTCCCAACACATGGCTGGGCGGGACCCGCACCTGATCGAAAGACAGTTCACCCTGGCCAGAGAACCGCCCGAGGATCGACAACGGCCGCTCGACCCGAAAGCCCGGCGCATCACTGGGCACCAGCAACATCGACAGCCCATTTTCCAGCGGGCCGGAACCGGTGCGGGCAATCACCGTGATCAGCCCCGCGCGCTCGGCGCGGCAGATGAACCACTTGCGCCCGTTCAACACCCATTGGCCGTCGACAAACTCGGCGTGGCTGTTCAGGGTTGCCGGGATCGAGCCGATGCTGTCGGGCTCGGACATGCCGTAACTGGAGACCAGCGTCCCCGCCGCCAAAGGTTCGAGAAAGCGCTGGCGAATGTCCTCGCTGGCATGCCGGGTGAGCATGTACAGATCCAGAGTGGCATCGTCACCGAAAATTGCCGGGGCGTACTCGGATCGCCCCTCCTGCTCGGCCACCGCCAGATAGTCGCGCAGGCTGGTGATACGCCCGCCGAGGGCCTGAGGGTAAAAACTGCCCCAAAGCCCGGCCGCCCGTGCCTCGGCGCTGAGTTCGGCCACTCGCCGGGCGGCCTGCCGGGGTTCCGCCGCCAGTTCGGCCTCCAGCGGGATGATGCGTTCGTCGACAAAACGTCGCACCGCCCGGGCCTGCTCCGCGCTGTCCCGGGTGGCGGCCAATGGCTGTGCACTCAACATGCGATGCCCGCCCCGCACTCGAGAAACGCCACTTCGGCGGCCAGGGATTTCTTGTCGATCTTGCCTGCCGGGGTCAGCGGCAGCTGTCGGTAGAAGCGCAGGTACTCCGGCAGTTTGTTGACCTCCAGGCCTTGCTCGCGCAGGTAGTCGGTCAGCTCGCTCAGGGAGAAGCGCGGCGCGCCGTCAAGCAGGGTCACGCAGATGCAAACCCGCTGGCCGAGGTCCGGGTCTGGCACCGCCACGCACGCGACGCTGACCACATCCGGGTGGGCGGTGGCCAGGGTTTCGATTTGCACCGGGCTGATATTGGCACCACCACGGATGATGATGTCCTTCTTGCGCCCGGCCAGAACCAGGTAGCCGTCGGAATCGATGTAGCCCAGGTCGCCGGTATTGACCCAGCCTTCAGCATCGCGATATTGCGCGTCGAGTTCCGGGGCATTGACATATTGCATGGGGCTTAACGGGCCGCGGGCCTTGATTTCGCCGACGCTGCCTTGGGGCAGTTCAATGCCTTGCTCGTCGGAAATCTTGATCGCGCACACCGCCGGGTTTGGCCGGCCGACACTGTAAAACACCACGTCCTGAGCATCGTCCAGGGTGTTGTGACAGTTCACCCCGTCCGCCGAACCATAGAGGCTGATAAAACCGCAACCGAACGCCTCGACACAGCGGCGCACGGTCACTTCATCAATCAACGATCCACCGCAGATCAGCCCCACCAGGCTGGACTTGTCTGCCTGTTCCAGGCGGGCATCGGCGGCGATGCGCTGGAGCATGGTCGGCACCCCGAGAATGTGGGTCGGACGCAGTTGCTCGATGGCCTCGATTGCCGCCCCTACGTCGAACTGCGGCAACACGGCAATCGAGCCGCCGAGCCAGGACAGGCTGCCAAAGGTCGCGGTGGAACCGAAGGACGAGCCCAACGGCACCAGATACAGCCCACGGAAGCTCTCGCCTTCGGGGTGGATGCGCTGCAGGAAACGCCCGCGCCCGCCCACCAGGGCGTTGTGCGAATAGGCCACCAGCTTGGGTTCGGATTCGGTGCCCGAAGACACCAGCAAACGCACCGGCGAGTTGGGGCAAACCTTGGGCAATTGTTCTTCGGTCAACGGCTCGGCCTGGAGCATGTCCTGCAGATTCAGCCAGCCGTCGCGCACGCAACCTTCAACGATCAGCACCCGCAACGACAACAGGCTCGGCCGCAGGGCCTCGATGACCTGGCACAAATCGATGCCGGCATATTCCGCTGGAACGATCACCGCCCGGGCATCGCAACGGCGCACCAGGGCCTGGATGTCGAGGCTGCCGCGTCCCGGTGGAAACGGCGCGACCACCGCCCCCAGGGCCGCGGCGGCGAGGTCGATGGCGCAACTGCGCCAACTGTTGGTCAGTTGATAAGCGACCACATCGCCGGCGACGATGCCAGCGGCGCGCAGGCTCGCGGCCATGCGCAGCGCGGCATCATGCAACTCGCCATAGCTGAGTGTGCCTTCGGGTGAGAGCACCGCCGGTTTCTGCGGCGCATGCAGCGCGTGCTCGCGGAACAGTTGGTAGACCGAACGGTTGGGGTAGGTGCCGTCGCGTTCCCAAACACTGCGAACGTCAGCGGGGACCAGATCAATAATGCCTGCGTTGTTCATCGAAAACTCCAGTGAGCGTTGACCGAGGTGTAGGTATTCACGCTTAAACACGTCTTCAATCGCCTGTCTTGAGCCAGCTGCGACAGGTCTTCTACGGCCACGGAGGCCGGTATGGCGGCGTCGCCCAGCACCTGTTGCCAGGTAGCAGCGGACTGCGACGCCAAGGCACTGCGAATCAGCCCATCACACCCCTCGGGGTCGCTGTGCAGATCGCAGGCGAGGATATTTTCCAGTTGCTCAAGTTGGGCCGGGGTCTGGCAGTCGATCGCCAGCAGCCCGGACAGGGTCGGATACACGCCCTTGAGCAGACTGCTGTCGGCGCAGCCCTCCTCTTGCAATGGCTGCACGCACAGCAGGTTGGCGGCGCCGAGCAGCGAACTGTCGACCCGGACGCTCTGCCCGCTGAGGGCGCGATGCAGCAAGGCGGCGCTGACCCCTTGAGCGGCGACTACTCCGCCCAGCACATCCAGCACGGTGAACAGCGAACCGCCGGGCGTCGCCGAGGCCAGGCCGATCTGTTCGCCAACACCGGACCACGCCTGGACCACGAAGTCGGTGCCCGGCAAGGGCTCGCCCGGACGGTCATGGCCCCAGCCGCCGGCGTAGGCATAGACCAGCCCCGGATTGATCCGCATCAGGTCGGCGCGATCCAGAGCCAGTTCGGCGGCCTTGCCCGGCGCCCAGTTGTGCAGGAACACGTCAGCGTCCCTGACTCGCTCGTACAGCTCTTCGCGGCCGGCGGCGGACTTGATGTCCAGCTCACGGACTTGCTTGTGCCGATTGAGGGCGTCAAAGCGCACCGACACCCCATCGACGCAAGGCGGCATGCCGCGCAGCGGGTCGCCACCGGGCAGCTCGATGCGGATCACCTCGGCACCCAGCAGCGCCAACAGATGCCCGGCGAGCGGGCCCTGGATCCGCCGGCACGACTCGATCACCGTCAGGCCACTCAAGGGCAGTGCTTGCCCATTCAGGTCAGGCAACGCTTTGCCGCCCGCGCTGACCGCATCGAAGGCCCACGGCCCCTGTTCCAGTTGGCCGGGCAGATCGCGGTCAGCCCGACGCTCGGCGAGGCTGCGCACCGGGCACACAGCCATTCCGTTCAACGCGCACAGGGCGCTGATCCGGGCCATGGACAAGCGCGCCAGGGCCTGACGGAACACCGCCGGCATTGGCGCAACAGCCTTGGCATAACGCAGCAGGAAGGCCTTCCAGCCCTGCCCGGCCAGTTCGCCGTCGATGCCCACCTGCGCCCAAAAGCGCCGCCAGGGTTCGGCATCCAGGGTTTCCAGTTCGAAGTGCACGCCGTCGGCCGACACAAAGGGCGGACGATTCTTCGCGCAAGTAGCACCCGGCAATAACCGTTCGGCTTCAGCGCCCGCAGTCGCACCCGCCAGGTACTGGGCAATACCGAGTACCCCGGCCGCGGCCATGGAAGTGGTCACCGTGTTGAAGTCGCCACCGCGCAACTGCCCAAGCGCTGCGGCAAACGCGCCTTGCAGGGCCAGGCTGGCGCTGAGGGTCGAGACATAATCCACCCCCAGCCCTTGGGCCTTGCCGCTGGCCCGGCCATGCACCGACATCAGCCCGCAGGCCGCCTGCACGGTGTGCTCGGTGACGCCCGCGCAGCTGCCGTCGGGCCAGCCATGAATCAGCCCATCGAGCGGTTTCAGATCGGGGTGATGCAGGGTAAAGCTCAACCCCTCACGCACCGAATCATCGACCGTGGCCTGTGGGTTCAGGCCCAGCGCCGTCGCTTGGTAGCGCAGTGACGCGGCCAGTGGTGCGAGCCCGGCCGGTGAAGAGGCAAAGGAGCCGCTGAGGCTACATCCATGTAAAAGACGAGACATAAAACCTACGCCAGAGTGGTTGCATATCGCTGCGCGAACGGCCTCGGGTGAGGTACGCCGCGCAGGCCCGAATCCATCGGCAGGCAATCAGCCACCGGCGACCGCTGGCAGGATGGTGATGGCATCGCCAGCCTTGAGGGTTGTGGCCAGGTTGTCGGCAAAACGGATGTCGTCATCGTTGACGTAGATGTTCACGAAACGATGCACCTGGCCGTCGCCAATCAGCCGTTCCTTAACGCCCGGGTACTCCCGTTCCATCTGTTCGATTACTTCAAGCACCGTACTTCCCTGAACTTCGACGCGTTTCTGATCTTGAGTAAAAGAGCGCAACAAAGTTGGCACAATGACGGAAATCGACATGCAGAACTCCCTGAGCCTTAACAAGGCCCGTGTATTAATTAATTGATCTTTTGTTTAAAGATTCAGCGAACTACATAAATACTTTCTTCGGTAACTTTGCGATTAACGATTCGAAAGCTGCGCACCGCCACATCAATGTCCGGCAAGGTTGAAACAATCACGTAGTGCACCGACGCGTCGCCGGCGTACTGCACATCTTCAGGACTGGGATAGGCCGTGCTGGCGGTATGGGAGTGATAGATCACCCGGCATTCCTCGTCCCGCTCATCCAGTTCACGCCAGACCGCCAGTTGCTGTTTCGGCGCAAAGCTGAAAAAGGTCGGTGAGCGCGCGGCGTTGTCCATGGCGATCAGCCGTTCGGCGGTCCTGGCGCCAGCCGGTGCGGCGATGATGCCGCAGGTTTCCAGCGGATGATCCCGCCGCGCCTGCTCCAGCATGGCCTCCAGCAAGCCGGCACGAATTCTCAACATCCTTGTCCATCGCCTCCGTTCAATAACTCGGCAACGTCGGCTCGACGTCCCGCACCCAGGCCAGTACGCCGCCGTCGAGGTTGCGCACATTGCTGAAGCCCAATTGCTGCAATTCCAGCAAAACAGCCTTGGAGCGCGCACCGGATTTGCAGTGCAGGACCAGGTTGGCGTGCTTGCCGAAACGGGTCTCGATCAGCGCGGCGGTCTTCGGTCCCTTGGGGATGTGCTGGGCGCCCTGGATGCGCACAATGTCCCACTCGGTGCGTTCGCGCACATCGATCAGCAACACATCCTCGCCGCGTTCGCGCAAGGCTTGCAGCTCCCGGGCACTGATGGACGGAATGTCCGAAGGCTGCACGCC
This sequence comes from Pseudomonas sp. GM102, assembly GCF_000282555.1. NCBI lineage: Bacteria > Pseudomonadati > Pseudomonadota > Gammaproteobacteria > Pseudomonadales > Pseudomonadaceae > Pseudomonas > Pseudomonas sp. GM102. The sequence continues at coordinate 68,927 of NZ_AKJB01000118.1, forward strand.
CTTGGGCGCTGTCAAACCGCAGAACGCCTGATAATCGCCCAGGGCGGTGATCGGCTGGCGCCCGGGTGATCGGCGCAGCGGCATCTGTCGGTAGGACATTTCCAGGGCGTCGTAGACCATCAGGCGCCCCAGCAGGCTCTCGCCGATGCCGGTGATGAGTTTGACTGCTTCGGTGGCCATGATCGCGCCTATGGAGGCGCAGAGAATGCCCAGCACCCCGCCTTCCGAGCAGGATGGCGCCAGCTCCGGAGGTGGCGGCTCCGGGTACAGGTCACGGTAATTGAGGCCGACATCGCCGGGAGCGTTTTCCCAGAACACCGAGGCCTGGCCTTCGAAGCGGAAGATCGAACCCCAGACATAGGGCTTGTTGGCCAGCACGCACGCATCGTTGACCAGGTAGCGGGTGGCGAAGTTATCGGTGCCGTCGAGAATCAGGTCGTACTGGCTGAACAACTGCACCGCGGTTTCCGGCTCCAGGCGCTGGTCGTAGCGGTTGACCTGCACATGGGGGTTCAGATCCTTGATCGCCGCAGCGGCGCTTTCAACCTTAGATTGACCGACCGTGGCCACCCGGTGAATGATCTGGCGCTGCAGGTTGGACTCGTCCACCCGGTCGAAATCAATGATACCCAAAGTGCCGATGCCAGCCGCCGCCAGATACAACAAGGCCGGCGAACCCAGACCGCCCGCACCGATAACCAGCACTTTACTGCTCTTCAAGCGACGCTGGCCTTCAAGGCCGACATCAGGAATTAACAAGTGTCGGCTGTAGCGGGTTATTTCTTCATTACTTAGGCTTGCAAGTGGTTCTACAAGAGCGGGAAGTTTCATGGCGAATACCTGTTACTGAATGCAACCGATTCTCAGGCAGCAACTTCAATTAATCAATTCAACGGGCCTGCATTTTCATATTCAGAAGGCACGTTTTTGTATGCATTTAAACAATCGCCGGCAACTTATGACGAATAGATGAAAGCCCTCTTTCGAGGGCTTTCAAGGGTCGTCAATAGCGTCAGGCGAGGAAGGTCGACATGTCCTTGCACACAGCGCTGAAAGCCTCGACAAAATGCCGCGCCTCAGCGTCGCTGAGCACCAGCGGCGGCTGGATGCGCATCACCCGGTTGTTGTTGGCGGTGACGAACGTCAGCACCCCATGCTCCCTCGACAGTTTGCTGACGAAGCGCAGCACGAACATCTCCTCGAAGTTTTTCTCCACCTCGCTGATGGCCTCCTCGATATGCCGCTTGGCCTTGCCCGACAGCATGCGATAGGTGCCCGCCGCATTCCCCGGAATACGGCTGGCGAACTCACGCACAAAAGCCTCGACCCCACCGTGGAAGCTGTACTCGAACTCGATGGCGATCATCAGCCCGATGCCCCGCACCTCGCGGATAAACGGATAGCCGCTGACCGCTTCGCGCAGCGCCTCCTTGAGTTGCCCGCCGACCCGCGCGGCATTGCCGGGCAGGTCTTCATCGGCGATCACGTCCAGGGTCGCCAGGGCCGAAGCCGAGGCGAAATTGCCGCCGCCGAAGGTTGAGGTATGCAGGGCGAAGGTATCGATGCTGCCGTAAGCGCGGTCCCACAGCGCGGCGCTGGACAGGGTTGCGCCAATAGGCACGGCGCCGCCGGACAGGGACTTGGACAGCACCAGAATATCCGGCACCACCGCCTCCCATTCACAGGCGAAGAGCTTGCCGGTACGCCCGAGACCGGTCTGGATCTCGTCGAGAATCAACAGGCAGTCATGGGCGCTGCACAGTTCCCGCACCTGTTTCAGATAGCCCGCAGGCGGCAGTATTACCCCGCCCTCGCCCTGGATCGGCTCCAGGATAAAGGCACCGACATCGCCCCGGCTCAAGGCCGCTTCCAGCGCTTCCAGATCACCAAAAGGAATCGAATCGCAGCGCGACAACAGCGGCTTGAACGGGTCGCGGTGTTTGTCGCGGCCGGTCACCGACAGCGCGCCCAGGGTCTTGCCGTGATAGCCGTTGTCGCAATACAGCACCCGTGGGCGCTGCATGGCGGCCATGGCCAGTTTCAGCGCGGCCTCGATCGCCTCGGTGCCGGAGTTGCTGAAGAACACCCGCTCCAGATTGCCCGGTGCCAGCTCGCTGAGACGCTGCGCCAACAGGCTGGTTTGCAGCGGCACCGAGACGTACTGGACGAAAGTCGGATGCTGCTGTTGCAGGTACGCCTGTAGCGCCTGGTTGATCCGCGGGTGGTTGTGCCCGGTATTCAGGCAGCCATAACCGGCGACGAAATCCAGGTAGCGGCCACCATCCAGATCGGTCAGCCAGCAGCCGCTGCCATGGGTGAACACCCGCTCGATATGGTTGAACTGATAGAACTCGCGCAACACCGGATTGATGTGCTCGCCAAAACAACGCAGGGCTTCGGCGCGCAATGCCACCGGAGTATCGACCGGTGTCGGGGCCACGCTGCGCCGATGGAAACGGCGCAAGGCCTGGAAGTCTTCTTCGCGCAACCGCTCGCCATAGGACGCCATGGGTGACGGAGAGAAACCATGCAACTCGGCGATCCGGCCGATTTCCAGCACTCGTTCCTCGGGCAGTTCACGGCCGATGGAAAACGCCTCGGCACGCCCCTCCAGGGCCAGCACCAGGGTTTCCGCCAGGCAGCCGTTGAGGAATTTCTTCGGTGCCAGCCCCAGGGTCTCGGTGCCGAAACGCAGGGCTTCACTGGCCGAAACCAGGCCGCCATCAATGATCAGGATGTCTTTGCGATCATGCTGAAACGGCAACACGTCACGCGGTAAGGCTGCGTCCACCACCACCGAACCCGGCGCCAGGCGATAGGGATCGATCACGCCACCGCTGGACGTCGCGGCGACGTAGAAACGTACCTCGTCGTAACAGCTGTCGATGTCTGCCGTCATGCGCACCTGGCCATGTATTTGCGCCGGCAGATACGCCAGGCTCTCGCGGCCTTGCTCGACACTGCCGCGATGCACCAGGCGCAGGCGGCAACCGTCCCGGGCCAGAAGCTTGGCGATGACCATGGCAATCGAACCCGGGTAACCGACCACTGCCACTTCAGTGTCCGCTGGGGACACCTCCAGGCGAGCCATGGCTTCCAGCACATTCTTGTAGGCGGCGTAGGCCGTGAGCGAGTTGCCGGTGGTCACCGGCACGCCGCTGCGGTCCAGGGTCTGCAAGCCGCGATTGCCGACGATGGCGGTAAAACCACCCAGGCCGACCAATTGCGCGCCCTGCTCTTTCAGGCTTTGCACACCTTCAAGCACGCGCCCGGCAATGGTTCGCGGCTGGCTGAGCATCTGCTCGGCGGTCAGCGGCAGGTAATGCAGGATGCCTTCACAGGTCGCGCCGCTGGCACTGACGATGCGCCCGAAATCGGCGAACGGCACCAGGTTGCGCGGCTGCCAGAGCTGGGCCTGATAACCGCGGTCCTGCTCGGCGAGGGTGCGGTCCAACAGGTCGATGATTTTCACCTGACGTTGCAGGGCGATGGAGGTCGGGTGAGCGATAAAACCGAATTTCATGGGGGGTTGTCCTGGGTGCAGGTTCATTGACGGTTCCAGGCGGTTTCGGAGACCAGGCTCAAGCCATCGCCTTCCGAGTTATGGGCCAGCAACACGTCGAAAATATTCAATTGTCCGGGGCGCGTCAGGGCGCTGCGCAGGCTCGCTTCATCGAAGCTCACCAGACGCTCGCGATGCAGGCTGATCGGCCCGACTCGCTCCAGCGGTGCCGCCAACGGTGCGGCACTGGTCACTGCGACCTGTTGCGCGCCGTTATGGGCGTAGCGTTTGTCGAGGTAAGTCTGAATCAGCGATAACAGGCCATTGGTGAGGTAGAACAGCGTGACGTTACGCTTCGTCGCCCCGGGGTCCTCGGCCAGTCCCTGGGCCAGCCGTGCCTCGATATCCGGCACCAGCGCCCGGGCACCGTCGCCGACGAAGGCCAGGACATTGCCGGTGCCGGTCATGGCGATATAGGGCAAGGCCATCAGGCCGTCACCCATCAAGGCGCGCCCGTACCAGCCGGAAAAACCCGGGTCGGTGCGCGGCACATTACGCACCGCCGAGATGCCGCAACGGCCGACGTCATACACGCCGATGTAGCGATAGTCCTGGTGCTCGATCAGTTCGCGCACCAGGTTGCCCAGGCGGCGAAAGAAGTAGTTGGAGGTCATCGGCAGGGTTTCGATGTGATCCGCCGCCACGCTCTCGCTGGTCGCGGACAGCACCTCAAGCTTGGCTCGGCGCAAGGCGAGAATCTGCGGTTCGACCTGCAAGCCCCGCTCGATGTGATCAAGGAACACATCCAGCGGCACATCCAGCGCCAGATCGGTAAAGGGCGAAAGATGCCGCGGCTCATGGTTGACCTGCACCACCCGCAATTGACGCTTGAGCTTGCCTTCGGAAAACGGCGTGGCGGCCTGGTCGACCTTGCCCTTGAGGAAGAACACACAATGGCTTTGCGGCCCGTTCAACTCGTGGTCGGTGTGCACAAACTGATAGACCCGACGGCTGAAACCGTACAACGACAACGGCCCCAGATAGTGCGGCACCGGCCGGCCCTCGTGGTAAGGGCCGACACTGCCGGGCTGGGTGATGCTGTCGGCCAGGCCGATCGCACCGCGTTCGGCCAGGGCATGCACCCGTTGGCGCTGCTGATCGCTGAGTTTGCCGCACTGCCAGAGCAGGTGCAGCGGCTGGTGGTTGATCAGATCCAGGGCCTGTTCGAGGGCGTCGATCTGGGTGCTGCTGAGGATCGTTGCCGGAAGCGCTGGCGGCTCGGGCAAGCGCACATCCAGTGGCACCTGCGGCCGGGATTCCAGCACCCCTTGAGTGGCGAGGATAAACACCGGTTCGGCCCGTTCGGCGAGCATGGCGAAGGCCTGCTCCAGGCCGGCAGCGATGTCCTCGACCTTACGGATGAACACCTGGCGCAGGCCTTTGGCCTCGATCACCCGACGCCCGTCGTTGTCACCGTCATGGGTGCCCTGAAAGGCGTACCAGACGCTTTCCGGGCTGTCGGCGCAGATGATCAGCCCCGGCGCGCCGAGACGTTTGAGGTTAGCCAGGGTGCCGCGGAATTCATCGATCATGCCCGAGGTCACGGTGATCACATAGGCTCGGCCAAACAACTGCCAGCCGGCCATGGCGCTCACCGCCAGGCTGTGTTCGTTGCAACCACTGAGGCAACGCACGCCGGTGCCGGCGACGTTTTGCTGCATGGACTGGATCAACCCCGCCACCATGGAGCCGGTGTAGGAATGAAAGTCCCAGCGTTCCTGCCAGCGACTGCGCATAAAGCGCGTCACTTCGGTGGCCAGGCTCACCGACAGCAGCGGGCCGCTGATGGAACGCGCCAGCAGGCGGTTGAAGTAGGCATGTTCCAGATGGTCCAGGACGATCCGCAACAAATCCGCGCGTCGCGCCGCGCGGTCTTCCCCCGCCACTCGCAGATGGCGATTGCCACCGATGCGATTCATCCACCCCGGCAAGGCCGGCAAGGCGCAGTACAGCAATGCCGAATGGGGCGACAGGCGCGAGTTCGGCGCGGCGGCGATCAGTTCGTCGAAAGGGTCTTCGACGCCGGCCTCCGCTTGCTCACTCAGGTCGAGAATGAACAGCTCGCTCGACAGTTGCCGGTCGAGGTGGCGCAACCGCGATTGCGCCGCCTCGATCGAATCGAAGGTCATCAACCACAGATCGGGCAACATTGCGGCATGCGCCGGGTTGCCCTGCAGATAGCGCTGGGCCTGGACCATCAGCGTTTCCAGAACCGCCTCGCTGCTGGGCCGCGGCCCCAGGGCTCCATGCATTTCTTCGCAGCCTCCGATCGGTAGTGGCCAGTCAGCGGCGGTGGCAGGTGGCTGCAAGCCGGCCTGCAACTGCTCAATGACAAAGGTCACATCCTCGATCAGAGGCAGAGTCTGGGTAACCAGACAGATACCTAAGGTTGCCTTCATGAACTCATCCTTACTCAAGTCGGACTTACGATTGAATGGCTCGCGGCTGTGGCCCATGGCCCTCAGCCCGAGCCGGACCGGGCGCCAACCGCCATGTCGGCGCCCCTTTACACATACCGGCCGTGGCCACCGCGATCGAACGCCGGGCCGCCAAGGCCAGGGCACAGACCACGAACATCGCCAGGGACAGACCGGCCAGCATTCCCACATGGCCGCTGTGGTCCAGCAGCACCCCGGCGGCAATCGGCACCAGCAGGCGCGTCAGCACGAACAGACTGGCTTGCAGTCCGTAGTCGGCGGCCTGCCGATGCTCGCGGGAGAAAAACATCATCAAGGCGAAGACCAGTGTCGACACCGCGCCCATGGCCGTGGCCAACACAAACGCCGCAGCCACCAGCCAGACCATCCCGGCCTGCAACCCCACCGCTGCTGTCAGCATCAGCAGGGCGAACAAAGCCCAGAGCATAAACAGCGGAATCGCTCGCCCCGGCCCCAGTCGCTGAACCAGGCGACCACCCAGCAGGCTGGCCAGGGCCCCCACCACGCCGCCGCCAACGCCGGCAATCAAGGCCACTTGCTGCGCGGCCATGCCCTGGTCCAGCAGTAAGGGCTTGAGGTACAGCCAGGCGGCGCCGACAAAGGGAAAGCTGCTCAGCAAAACCCAGGTCCACAGGCGTGCACCGGGTTGGCGGAAATAGCCCGACCAGTCGGCCAGGCTAGGTCTGGCCGGTGTGGCAGTGGCACTTTCAGCGCGGCCTTCGCGCAGCCAGACCAAAGGCAGCAATGCCAGTAACAGACCCGCTGCCATCAGCAGAAACGGCGCCTGCCAACCCCAGCGGTTCTGCACCAGCAACATCACTCCGGCGCCGACAATGGCGCCGAGAAACAGCGCCGCCGAGCGGATACCGCCGGCACGAATCCGCTCGGACTGTGGCAGCAACTTGATCGCCAGGGCATTGACCGGAATGTCTGCCCAAGTCGCCAGCGCCCCGGCGGCGAAGGCCAGGCCGAACAGGTACCCGCGATGGGCCGTGATCGCCTGCTGGCTGACCACTACCAGCAACAAAGCCAGCAACAGGCACAGCACCAGTGCCCAGGTTCGGTAATGCCCACGCTCGCAGCGATAACGCTGCACCGGTAAGGCCAGCAGGAACTTGAACACCGCCGGCAAACCGGCCAGCTGGAACAGACCGATGTCCGTGCCAGACCAGCCGTGCTCGCGCATCACCAGTGGCAACCCGAGCAGCAGGTAAATGCTCGGCACCGCCAGCACGAAACTCAGCCAGCCAAAGAGCAGTTGCAGACGCCAGGCGCCGGTGGCGTCCTGCCGGCTCATGAGGCACTCCGACGCGCCACCAGCACTGACACCGGGGTCATCGCGAATGCCACTTCGGGGTAACTGTCGATATTGACGAAGCCGGCCTGCTGCAAGGCTTCGCTCAAGCCGCCGGCGCAGGTCACCTGACGTCCTTGCATCTGCATCGACAGGTAATAGGCCATGACCCGCCGAGCGAGCTCCGGGTCTGCGGGGATTTCCGCATGGGCGCTGACCAGCACGCCGCCCGGACGCAATGCAGCATGAATCTTGGCCAGGGCCGCGGCCATGTCCGGGACGAAATGCAGCACCGAGGAACACCAGATCAAGTCGTAGCCTTCACCGATCGGATCGCTCGCCAGATCACCACCGCGTACCTCCAGGCGCTGCTCCAGGCCGGCCAGACGAATGTTATCCGCGGCCACCGTCACGGTCTGGGCAAAGTCGAACACCTCGCCGGTGAGCATCGGATTGTCCCGGGCCAGGGCAATGGCTACCAACCCCGGGCCACCGCCCAGATCGAGCATGCGCCGCACGGCGGGGAACTCCGGCACTTGAGCCATCAGGCGCAACGCCACATCCACGGTGACTGCCCGTTGCTCCTGGGCGATCTGCAAGCGCGCCGCCATGGTCCAGTTGTCGATGGTGGTCGCCATATTCGGCGCCTGGCCACTGAGCTGGCCGGTGCGCACCTGGTCGCCAAGCTGGCTGCCGAAATGCCGCAAGCCGCGCAGGCGAAAGGCCCAGGCGTCACCGCAATAATCCGCGGCGTCGGCCCGCAGGTAATCGCTGGCTACCGCAGTGTTGCGGTAATGGGGCGGCTGGCGATCGTCGCGTTTGAGCAGTTCCATGCTCCACAGCACCTCCAGCCAGTAACCGGTATTGGCTGGGTCGAGCTGTAACTGCCGGGCAATCGCCAAGGCCGAAGTCGGCACTTGCAGCAGGTTGAACAGTTTCCAGTCCAGGGCGATGCGCAAGGCATCGGCGCGCACCCCCGCCAGGGTCAGGTCCCAATAAGGTTGCAGGGGATGGGGGGATGCCAGGTTGATATCGTTCATAGTTCGCCACTCATTATTTTCATCATTCACAGTTCGTAGCTGACCCGCAGGCCAATCTCCCGTGGCGGGCTGTAGACCCGGGCGGTGCCATTCAGGTAGCCGACGGCGTCGTAGCGTTTGTCTGCGGCGTTTTTCACGTACGCGGAAATGCCGTAGTGGCTGAAGTCGTAACCGGCGTTCAGGTCGATCAGGCCGTAGCCGCCACGGCTGTACTGGTTGGCCGAATCCAGATAGGTCTTGCCGATGGCACTGACACCGCCCTGGGCGTACCAACCGGCGGGAGCGTCATAGCGCAGGCTGAGGTGGCCGGTGAGGTCCGGCGCGTAAGGGTTGTGGTTGCCCTGGTAGTCGTTGTTGCCTTCGCTGAAGCGTTCGAAACGAGTGCGGTTCAGGCCTACGGCGGTAACCACCCGCCAGTTGTCGGCGAACTGGTATTCAGCTTCCAGGTCGAGCCCGGTAGAACGCGCCGAAGCGGCGTTGGTGATGTGCACCACCCCGGGCTGGGTGATCTGCTGCACCTGCATGTCACGGACGTCCATCCAGTACAGCGCCGCCGAGTAGCGCAGGCGTTTGTCGTCGAGCCAGCCCTTGGCACCGACCTCGTATGTTTTGACTTTTTCCGGGTCGTAGCCGGGGTAATTGGCGGCACTGGAGAAGGCGTTGAAACCACCGGCGCGAAAACCTTCGGCGTAACTGCCATACAGGTAGGAATCGGGCTGCCATTCGTATTGCAGCGCCGCCTTGGGGGTGAGGCGTTGCCATTTGTCGCTCTGGCGGCTGCCGACCGCCGGGTCGAGATGCACCTTGTCCTGCTCGGCCCGGGCGCCGAGCGTCAGGGTCCAGCGCTCGGCCAGGGGCATCACCCATTGGCCGAACAGCGCCGTGGTGTTACCGCCCAATTGCACGTCGGTACGGGTCAGGCTCAGGGGCAGCTTCTGCTCATAGGACAAGTCGTGATCATCACGGTCGGCGTAGGCACCGAGCAGCCATTGGTTGTCGCGCCACTGGCCTTCCAGGCGGAACTCCTGGGACAGAGTGTTCATGTGGTAGTCGCGGCCCACGTGGAACAGGTCGGCCGGCATGAAATCGGTGTCCTGTCGGACCCGGTCGTAGAAGTCATTGCGTGCGGTGATCGAGCGCAGCTTCAGGCCCGAATCGAACTCATGCACCACGTCCAGGGACAGGCTGCGGCCGCTGGAGTGGTTCCAGCTTGAGGTGCCGGAACGCACTTCGCGCCGCGATGAATTCACCGCGCCCCACTGCGCCCCGCCGTCGCGATAATCCTGGCGGCTGTAACGCAGGTTGACGTCGGTGGCCAAACCCGGAGTCCAGCGCAGGACCATCCGGGCACTGTGCCGCTCGCGGTCATCGGCCTGGCCGCCGCGCCAGGCGTTATCGATAAAACCGTCCTGCTCCAGCCATTGCCCGGACACCCCGGCATAGAGAGTATCCGGCACTAGTGCGGTGCTGGCATCGGCGCTCAGGGTGCGCTGGTCGCGGCTGCCGCCACCGGCTTCAATTCGGGCGTAAGGGTCGGCACCGGGTTGGCGGGTATAAATGCTCAGGACCCCGGCTTCGGCGTTGCGGCCATAAAGGGTCGACTGTGGCCCACGAAGGATCTCGATGCGTTCCACCCCCAGCAGGTTGTGGTCGAAGCCCTGCCCCATCAGGGTCGGCACGCCGTCCACCAGCATCAGCATCGAAGATGAAAACGCCGTGGGGCTGGAAGTCAGGCCACGCACCACCGGCAGGTTGGTACCAGACTGGCCGAAGGGCTGAAAGGTGAAGCCGGGAGTGACCCGGGCCAGGCGTTCCAGGTCATCGATGGCGCCCTTGCGCAGGTCTTCGTTGCTGAGCACCGACAGGCTGGCCGGGACCTGCTCCTGTTGCTGCTCGATCTTGTTCGCCGTGACGATCACCGACGGCAGTTCCGTCTGCGCGATTACAGTCGTCGCGCCGCCCACCCAACAGCCAACAAACAGCGTATAACCGCTGGCTTTCCAAACATGCTTGCTCATTGCTGACCCCATCAATGAATCGGCGCACTGCCACAGCCGGAGATGGCAGTTGACTTGGAAACATGTTATTCATTAATGCGAATGCTTATCATGTGTGTACGTATGGATTCTGGATCAATCCATATGCGAGCCGGAGCCCAACCAAGGAGGACAGTAAAAGTGGCGGCCTTACAGAGGATTTCCCAGTCGTATCGAGTCGCGTCAACGCACTCGCGGCTGGTCAGCGACGACACCGGCGGCTGGATGCGCCAACAATTGCCGGAAGAGTTGGGCGAGTGCTATTCCGAACGCTTGTGCCTGGATGACGACCTGATGGTGGTGCGTTCGCGCTATCGCCCCACGCGCAACCTGATCGAGGAAACCGTCAGCCCGCACAATCGCCATATGCTGGTAATTACCTTCGGCATGCAGGGCGACTCCGGGTACAAAGGCGCCGACGGTTCGGCGGTGTCGTTTCGCGCCGGCTACACCACCATCACTTCGTTCCAGCTGAGCCTCGGCGAGCGCTGTTACGAAGCCGGCGCAACGGTGTCCCAACTGCGGTTGTTGATCGGCGAAAGCATGCTCAACAAGTACATCGGCGAGCAGCGCACCCGCCAGTTGCTGGGCAATGGCAACGTCCGCCAACTGGCGTTCCAGAAGACCTCGGCGGCCAGCGCCAGCCACGCGACTGCCCTGACCCGCTACCTTAACCAAGGGGTGACCGGCACTCTGGACATGCACATTCACACCCTGAGCCTGCTCTCCGAGCAGCTGAAACTGCTGAGCCCCGCGGCCAGCCCTGAAAGCCTGCAGTTCAGCGCGGTCGACATCGAGAAACTCGACCGCGCCCGGGACATCATGATTGAGCAGATGGACCAGCAGTTGACCATCCCCTACCTATGCGCAGCAGTCGGGCTCAATGAGTTCAAACTCAAGGAAGGCCTGCATTACCGCTTCAACTCCACCCCGCACCGCATGCTTCACGAGATCCGCATGCGCAAGGCCTACACCCTGCTCGAGAGCGGTTGCCAGGTGGCCCAGGCGGCTTATCAAGTGGGCTACAAATTCCCCAACAATTTCAGCGCGGCCTTTACCCGGTTTTTCGGCAAGCCACCCAAATCGGTATTCGGCAAACGTCGCTGACAAATCAGCGGCGCATTACATTCGAACCAGAGGTGCTCACGCTTCGAGAGATAAAGCGATAGGGGGCAACCCCCTTGCCTTTTGCCCAAAGCGTGCACCAGTACGGATTCAATAAAATAATTTAAAAACAATAGGTTGAAGCCTACTAGTAGACTATTGGACAAAAGGTTATGTTTTTGACTAGTGACATTTGACAGGTCGTCTGGAGTGATCAATACCTAACAGGGTCACTGCCTATAACGGCGAAAGTGCAGTTAGTGGATATCTGCCGCCACCCATCATTCAAGGGTCATGCTCGAAAGGACTTGTTTTTAAAGGGCCGAAGGTTCGGACCATGCGGTAGCTTTGGCCGCCGCAAAGAACATTTGCCATCAAATGACGAAGGCGATGTCATGCACAACATCAAGTAACAGACTCGCCTGCTTTACACTTTCCATTAACAAGCTTGATTGCCACCCAGGCCCAAGCGTTATGCACGTCAAATTATTGACCTGAGTTTCGGCTTTACTGTTACACGTGCCTTACATGTTTCACTATTGATACACCGTCTTAAAAACTTAACACTGTCGCGGCACCACGACCTCAATAGAGTTCACTGAAAGTGTAAGAGCATCGCTGATGCGCGAACAGGCATGCTTAAACAATGCTACGACGGAGCTTGCCAGAATGCTGACGAGTACTAGCCGTTCCCACTGGTATCTTTTGCAGTGCAAGCCGCGTCAGGACGAACGGGCGCAAATCAATTTATTGCGTCAGAACTACGTCATATTTTGCCCGCAAATCATTAGCGAGCGCCTGATTCATGGCAAACCCCATCAATGCCTTGAGTCTCTCTTCCCGGGGTATCTTTTCATTCAGTTGAGCCGTGATGACAAATGGGCACCTTTGCGTTCTACCCGCGGCGTCAGCCGCATCGTCGATTTCAACCACGGCCCGGCCATAGTCCCTGACGACGTCATCGAGCATTTGCGCACCCGGTGTTTCAAGCCATCAAAAACTCTGCCCCCCCAACAATTCAAGCCCGGCGAAACACTGCAAATAACCCGAGGACCACTGTCGACACTGGAAGGTATTTTCCTGACCATGTTGGGTGACGAGCGAGTCATGATTCTGCTTCACTTTCTAAATAGAGAACAGCAAGTTCGTGTTCCATTGACTGACATTGAACGACTACAAACTTAATCTTTGCTCTTCTGTAGCGGCGCCACTCAAAACATAAACCAGTTAATTTCTCATCCATTAAATTTTCATCTACACCCAGCCTGTTATTACCAGTCGCCTTCTTGATTTTTTTCTAACTGGCCGACGACTACTTGAACTTATAAACCTCATCCAACAAAACAACACTGACAGCGCCCCGCATTACACCGAGCACATTCACCCACTGTTTTTCCGGTCTATAGTCATTGGATTCATCCCCAGGAGCCATGATATGACCTTCAAGTCCCGTGGACCTTTCGCACTGATCATTATCTATTTCTGTCCCGGAACGGCCTGGAGTCTTGATCCCCAGTCCATTGATATTTATGGGTTCGACTTCACCCCTACCCTGCTGCTTTCAGAAAGTTATGATGACAACTTCCGCGAACTGGAGCGGGCGCAATCTTCGATGGTGACAAAAGTGGCGCCCACTTTCGAACTCAAGGCTGAAGACCGCAACAGTGCTACCCGACTCATCTGGCAACCTACCCGGTACATTTATCATGACGACTCGGATGCCTCGAATACGGCGCAACGCTTACGCCTCAATAGCATCATGGAATTCACCGACCGCCATCGACTGAAACTTGATGCGGAAACACGTAAATACGAACGTACGACGTCGACCGCTGTCGATGGCATCAATGACAAGATTCGCAGTAACCGCGTCAACGGTCTCTATACCTACGGTGCCAGGAGCTCTGCCAACCAGATTGATCTGGGCGCCAGTTATGCCCAACTTCGCTACGACAACTCAGGCGGCATAAACGATGACAAAGAGCGCGATACCACTGGCCTGACCACCACGTGGTACCACCGCATCGGTAGCAATACACGTGGATTACTGGAATACGACCACACCGTCTTTGATTACGAGTCCAACAGCCGTCTCAACAGCACATCCGATGCGGTCCTCGCCGGTGCCGAGTGGGATTTCACCGCACGCACCTCCGGCAAAGTTCGTGTGGGTTATGAGCGCAAGAACTTCGACGACAGCGATGTCGATGACCTCAGCAACCCGACCTGGCAAGTGGATCTGCGCTGGAAACCACGCACCTATTCGACCTTCTCCTTCGTTGCCCGCCAAGCGATGGCCGAGGGCGACGACGGTGCTGATGCCGTCAAGACCACCTCGGCGCTGGTCGGATGGCGTCATGGCTGGACCGATCGCATCACCACGGTGGCCGAAGTCGGGCTGTCCCGCTACGAGTACGAGGGCCAGGACCGTACCGATGACCTTCGTGACTACAACCTCGCCGTGGAATACGCAATGCGCCGCTGGCTGGATATCGAGCTGGGCTATCGCTACCGCAACGATGATTCCGATGCCGACAATCAGAGTTTCGAACGCAACATCTTCTTGCTCAGCTTCAACGTAAGTCTCTAAGAGGTTTTCTCCATGAACTCGCGAATGCTTGGCTTGTTGTTCGTGCCGTGGCTGTTGCCCGTGACTTTTGCAGCAGACCCCGGCGCCCAGTACAAACTGGCAGCCGGCGATGTATTGCGCATCACGGTCTTCGGTGAGCGGGACCTGAGCTTCGAGAAAATCCGTCTCAACGATGCCGGAATGTTTTCCTATCCATTTCTGGGTGAGATTGCCGCCAAGGGGCTCACCCCCAATCAGGTGGAAAAGCTCATTGTTGACGGGCTCAAGCAAGGTTACCTGGTCGACCCCAAGGTCAGCCTCAACCTGATTACCTATCGCTCGTTCTACATCAACGGAGAGGTGAAGAAACCCGGCAGCTATCCATTCGAGCCCGGGCTGACGCTGGAGAAAGCCATCGCCCTGGGTGGCGGCCTGACCGAACGAGCCTCGATCAAGCGGGTGACCATCGTACGCGGCGATGGCTCCCCACCACTGACCGATACGGTCACGCGCAGCACCGCCATCGCCCCCGGTGACACCATTTCCATCGCACAAGGCTTTTTCTAATCATGGACAACAGCCCAAGCCTATACGTCGAACGTCCGCTCCAGCCGCATGTGCCGCAGCATCAGCAGTACAGCGAGGAAAAGGACACCATTGACCTGCTCAAATACTGGAGGGTGATCTGGCGCGCCCATTGGAAAATCGGCTGGTTGATACTGCTCGGCTGTGCGCTGGCGATGGCCACGCTGTCATTCATTCCCCCGCAATACATCGGCAGCACCACTCTCCTGATCAAAGAAAAAACGCCACCGCTGTTGTCCTTCCAGCAAGTAACGGATTCGAGCTCCGGTACCGTCGATTACTTGCAGACGCAACTGGCGCTCTTGCAATCGCGGGACCTGGCCGAACGTGCGGTCAAAAAGCTGAACCTCACCACCCATCCGGTAACCGATCCACGCCAACAACCGGAGTCATGGTTTGCGCCGCGCAAATGGTTGGCAACGCTAGAGCTTGGTCAATGGCTGCCAGTACTGGGCCGTTTGGCCCCCGTGCAGGTGATGCCCTCCGAAGCCGATATCTTCAATCAAGTCACGCAGAACCTCATGCGGCACACCAGCGTCAAGTTCGTCGGCAAGAGCCAGCTGATCAAAATAGAAGTGGAGCTGCCCGAACCTGGTTTGGCGGCCGCTACCGCCAATGCCATTGCCCAAGGCTTCATCGATAGTCAGTTCGACAACAGCCTGAAGTCCTCGCAGACCAACACCAGCTGGATGAATTCACGCCTGATCGAGCTGCGCAATAACCTGCGCAGTGCCGAAAACAAACTTCAGGCTTACCGGGAAGCACAAGGCCTGGTCGACGTCGGTGGTGTCGCCACCATCAGCGCCAATGAACTGGAATTGACCGGCAATCGCATGATCGATGCCCGTCGTAATCTGGCAGAAGCCGAGAGCCAGTTCCGCCAGGTACAGGCCCTGAGCAATGGCAACCTGAGCAAGCTGTCCAGTGTGCCGGCTGTCTTGAGTAACCCTTTGGTGCAGAAATTCCAGGCGCAACAGGCCAAGGCCCAAGCCAAGGTCGAGGAGCTGTCCGGGCGCTACGGTCCAAAACATCCGACCCTTGCTGCCGCCCGTGCCGAGTTGCGGACGGCTACCGACAGTTTGCGCTTGCAGGTTCAGCAGGTGGTTGCCGGTATCGAGCGTGAATATCAGCTATCACAAGCCAATGAAAACTCACTGCGCAAATCCTTCAACAGCAACAAGGCGCAGCTACAGGATATTTCGCGCAAGGAGTTTCAACTGCGTGAGTTCCAGCGTGAAGTCGACAGCAGCCGCGCGCTGTATGAGACCTTTATCACCCGTTTGAAAGAAACTGCAGCCACCTCAGACATGGACTCCACCAAGGCGCGCATCGTCGACCCTGCGATTACTCCTCTGGAACCGAGCAAGCCTCGTAAAACACTGATTCTGGCGATTGTCGCCGTCGTGGCGGCACTGATCGGTGTAGCGCTGGCATTGCTGTCCGAAACCCTGAACAAAACGTTCAAGACCGACGAAGCGATCGAAAACACGCTAGACGTTCCCCTGCTCAGCGTCGTGCCGCTGGTCACGAAGAAAAGCCGCCGGCAACTGGCGCGACTGTTCGACGACAACGACCATCCGCGTTTTTGCGAGACCATTCGCAACTTGCGCACCTGGTTGATGTTGCACGGCGGCGACATGCCATCACAGGTGGTACTCGTTGCCTCGACCATGGCCGAAGAAGGCAAAAGCACCATCGCCAACAACCTGGCGTACTCGCTCACAATGCTCGAGCGTGTCCTGTTGATCGACGCTGACATGCGCAAACCCAGCCTGTCGCTCAACTTCGATTTCCCGGCAGACAGCCCCGGATTGGCCAATGTCCTCGCGGGCACTTCGCGACTCGAGGACTGCATCCGGACTGTCGGCAATCTCGACATGTTGCCGGCCGGGAAGCTGTCGCCGCCACCGCTGGATCTGCTCAGCTCGCCGCGCCTGGCCCCCATGCTTGAGGCGCTGAAGTCGCGGTACCAACGCATCATCATCGACTCACCGCCTGCGCAGATGGTCAGCGATGCGCTGTTGCTGGCCAAGCATTCGGACGCGGTGATCTATGTGATCAAGGCCGAAAGCACTCCGGTCAGCCAGGTGCAGAAGTGCCTTGCGATACTGCAGCAGAGCCATGCCCCGGTGTTCGGTGTGGTGCTTAACCAGGTTGATTTGAGCAAGGCTCGCAAACACGGCTACAGCCATTCCGATACGTTCCAGAACTACGACTACATGTCCAGGTAAGCGCTGGCGTCTGCCTGTGCAGTAGCCTCCTTCCAACCTCATCAAAAGTTGCTTCATCCCAGTCGAGCTATTCCAGCGTGCGGGAACGAGGGCGTGCAGCATTCGGCGCCGATGTCCAATCCATGCCCGGAGGTTGAGCCGATGACATCGCTATACACCGCTCAAATGACGCACCGCCGAGGTCTGACCTTCTGGGGCCAATGGGTGTGTGCACTCAGCCTGGTCAACCTGCTACTGATGTTGCTCGTGTACGGACGAGTCGGCAGCCTGACCAGTGAATACCGTGTTCTGATGATTCTCACCGTTCTCGGTTCAGTACCGATCTACAGCGTGATGCAGGTTTACCACAAGCGTCATGAGTGGTTGTCAGGGCTCGCTCGGCTGCTGGCGGCCTGGATGATCTTGCTGGCCGTGCTGATCAGCATTGCCTTCGTCACCCAGACCAGCGTGATTTTCTCGCGGCAGGTGATCATCGTCTGGGCCGTATTGGGTTACCTGATCCAGGCAGCGAGCTTCTTGCCCCTGCATTACCTGGCCCGACTGCATTCGCACAAGCTCTGCAACGAGCGCCGCGCGGTGATCATCGGGACGTGTCCAACCGCCCATTCGCTGGCGAGAAAACTGTCCAGGCGCAATCGCGTACCGCTGCTGGGTTTTATCGCAACCGCCGACCACACCGGCCCGGCCCCGAGCATTCTGCCGCTGCTGGGGCGCATCGACGAGGTTCGCGAAATCATCACCCGCCTGCACGTACGCCGCGTCTATATCGTTTTGCCCATGGCACAAGCCGCCATCATCGAAGCGCTGTACATCGATCTTCTGGACGTGAATGTCGACGTGGTCTGGATCCCGGATTTCGGCAGCATGGTGCTACTCAATCATTCGATCTCGGAAATAGAGCGAATGCCGGCCATCTACCTCAATGAAAGCCTGATCAGTTCGCACCCCGGCAGCCTGCTCTGCAAAGAGCTGTTCGAACGCAGCCTGGCCGCCGTGGGCATTATTGTGCTCAGCCCCTTGTTGCTGATCGTGGCGGCAGCCATCAAGCTTTCCTCGCCCGGCCCGGTGTTGTTCAAACAAAATCGCTACGGTTGTAACGCGGAGGTGATCAAGGTCTGGAAGTTCCGGACGATGCGTGTGCACGACGACAACGAAGTCCGTCAGGCCACCCGCGAGGATGACCGCATCACCCCGCTTGGGCGTTTTTTGCGCCGTAGTTCCATCGACGAGTTACCGCAGCTATTCAACGTGCTCAGCGGCGAAATGGCCCTGGTCGGCCCGCGACCGCACGCGGTCACGCACAACATTTACTACACCGGCAAGGTCCGCGCCTACATGGCCCGTCATCGCCTCAAGCCGGGTATCACCGGGTTGGCCCAGATCACCGGGCATCGAGGTGAAACCCAGACGCTGGAAAAAATGCAGGAGCGCGTCGCCCAGGATCTCAAATATATCAATCAATGGTCGCTGTGGCTGGATATCAAGATTCTGGTCAAGACCCCTTTTACGTTGTTCTCGAAGGACATTTATTAGGAGTCAGCCAATGATCGACCTGGAATTAATCGGGCATTACGCACCGAATCTGCTGGACGCCAACAAAGCGTTTTCCTTCATCAATTTTGCGTCCGTCGGCAGTCTGTTCGACCGACACCCGACTTCCATCGCCTATTTTTGCGACGGCATGCTGATGTCGACCTTCATGTCGCGCATCACCGGCCGGACGATCGGCCGGGTCAGCTTCGACTTCACGTCCATCGCCGACGCTGTCTTCAGCTGCGCCGAACAACAAGGCAAGCGCGTGTATTTTGTCGGTGCCCGGCAAGCCGAACTGGACCTGTTCCTCGACAAGATCAAGGCGCGCTACCCGGCGTTGACGATCGCCGGTCATCACAACGGCTATTTCAACGCACCGCAGGCCGCGTGCATTCATGCAGACATCTGCCGTAGCGAAGCAAACATTCTGATCGTAGGCCTGGGCGCCGGGCTTCAAGAGCAGTTCGAGCAGGATGCCCTGCGTGCCGGCTTCACCGGTGTTGCATTCACCTGTGGTGGCTTCATTCGCCAAGAGGCAACGGCCACTCATCATTACTACCCTGAGCTGATCAACCGCTTGCATCTGCGCGCGTTCTATCGGATGTACCGCGAACCGCACACCATCAAGCGCTACCTGGTCGACTATCCGACCAACTTTGTTCATCTATGGGTGATGATCGTTCGGCGCAAAGTGACCATCAATATCACTTTCCCCTGAGCACCCGGCATTGATCACTGAGCACTGACCCATGCATATCCTGTTCATCCTCAAGGACTTCAAGCCCGATGGTGGTCTGGAGCGTGTCCAGCAACGCCTGGCCAGACAGTTTCTCAAGGATGGCCAGCGTGTCCGTTATTTCGTCATGAACGGAGACACGCCGGACGATGAAGGCGCTGCCACGCTCAATGGCGGCGGCAATGGAATCGTCGGCCTGTTCAAGTCCATCGTATTGCTGCGCCGGATTATCCGGCATGAACGGGTGACCCACCTCATCGCCGCCAAGGAACAGGCCAACCTCTGCGCCTGGTTTGCCACCTTGGGTAGTCCATGCAAGGTCATCTATAGCCGTCACGCGGCACTCGATTGCAGCGAACAAAAAATCAGCCCCGCCATTCTGCGTCTGCTCTATGCGTTGTACCTCTGTGGCAACGGTCGGGTAGTGGCGGTGTCCAACAGCTTGCGTCAGTCCCTCGCTGAGTTGGTGCCCTGGGGTCGTGAGCGCATCCGTTATTGCCCCAATGCAGTGGTCACCGAACAACTGCTCAGTGCCGCACAGATGCCCATGCTCACGGGGTTGCCGACCGAGTTCTGGTTAGCGGTGGGCCGGCTGGTGGAACCGAAGGGTTTCCACCTGCTGCTCGACGCCTATGCCATGGCCTTGCGCAGCGCTGCGCTGCCGGATCTGGTGATCATCGGCGATGGCCCGCAACTCGCCGAACTGACCTCACAGGCCCGCCGCCTGGGCATCGAAGACCGTGTGCATTTCACCGGTTTCCTGAGCAATCCCTACCCATTGATCAGGCAGGCAAGGCTGCTGATCCTGAGTTCGTTTCATGAGGGCTTGCCAACCGTCCTGATCGAAGCTCTGGCGCTGGGCACCCCTGTGTTGGCCTGCGACTGTGAAACCGGGCCCAGGGAACTGCTTGATAACGGCCGCCTCGGTGATCTGGTCAAGGTCAATGATGCAGCGGCGCTGGCCGAAGGGATGCTGCGCAGCGTGACCTCGCAACGCCGTGCTGCGCCAAGCGGGGAAGTTGCCGTTGAAGCCGTCCGACAGTACACCAGTCAATACGCCGCGCAGGCGTACTACCGGATATGGAACCAATGAAAAGGCTGCTGATTATCCTGCAGGACTTGCGCGGGGGCGGCGCCGAAAAAATGATGGTGCGCCTAGCCAGTGCGCTGGCTGACGCAGGCAATGACGTCACCTTGTTGATGCTCACCGGCGCAGGTGTGAATTCGGCGTGCCTCGACCCCCGGGTCAAACAGGTGGAATTGCACAGTGCGCGCAGCTCCAGGGCAGTGCCGGCGCTGGCACGCTTTCTTCGCCACAATCGCTTTGACGCGCTACTGGCTGCCCTCACCCACGTCAACGTGGTGGCCATCGCCGCGGCCATGTTGTCCGGTACGCTGGCGCGCCTGCATGTCAGCGAACGCAATGCGTTTTCCCATGACAAACACGTCAATCCTGCGTTGACGGTGCGCACCGCGTATCTGTTGGCGCCGCTGCTGTATCGACTCATCCCCAATCCGGTGATCTGCGTCTCGCGCGGTGTCGCCCAGGACCTGGTCGACACCACCATCACGCGCCCGCAGGATGTCACCATTGCTGATAACCCGGTGCTCGACAACGACTTTCGTGACAAGGCGCCGGGACGTCCGAACCACCGCTGGCTGCTGAAAAAAACCGCCCCGGTGATTGTTGCCGTAGGGCGCCTGGCCCAGCAAAAAGGCTTTGACGTGTTGCTCGATGCCTTTGCCCGATTAGCCGATCCCAGAGTTCGATTGATCATTTTCGGCGAAGGCGCGCTCAGAAACGAGTTGCTCAAACAGGCCGTCGCCCTCGGCGTGGCCGACCGCTTCGATCTGCCAGGCTATACCAGCGATCCATTGGCGGAAGTGGCAGCGGCCGATTGCTTTGTGCTGTCGTCGCGTTTCGAGGGCAGCCCCAACGCGCTGGTCGAGGCCCTCTCCACGGGCACCCCGGTGGTATCGACCCACTGCCCCTATGGCCCGCAAGAGATTCTCGACAATGGCGCGATCGCCCCGCTGGTGGCGGTCGACGACCCTGACGCACTGGCCCGGGCGATCACCGTGGAACTGACGTTGTCTCGTGATGCAAACCGTCAGGCACGCATCGATGCCGCTGCCCGTTTTGTGAATGCCTGCGCGGCGAAGACCTATCTCGATGCCTTGCTAGGGGGCGTTTTGAACTAGTTCCCCGCCGGGGCTGGTGCTGTGCAGGGTAAGGCCGATTTTGAGGGGGTACATATCCGTTGCTGCGGTCATGGCGGCTATTGGTTCCGCTCTTACAGCGGGTCACTTTGGAAAAGCGCCAAAGTAACCAAAGCGCTTCTACCCCTGTCGTTCGGTGCCTCGC
>NZ_AKJB01000119.1:0-9186 GCF_000282555.1 Pseudomonas sp. GM102
TTTTCAAGCAGAAGACGGCATACGAGATATTGGCGTGACTGGAGTTCAGACGTGTGCTCTTGGCAAGCCTGGCTCCTACACTGACATTGAGCAAAGCCGCCCGGATTTTCGCTGGAGAACTGCTGATGACCGATATTGATGCACGCTTGCGCGAGGACGTTCACCTGTTGGGTGAGCTGTTGGGCAACACCATTCGTGAACAGTACGGGGACGACTTTCTCGACAAAATCGAGCAGATCCGCAAAGGCGCCAAGGCTGACCGTCGCGGTTCGATGGACGCCGAACTCAGCGCCAGCCTCAACCAGTTGAGCGAAGACGAGTTGCTGCCGGTGGCGCGAGCGTTCAATCAGTTCCTCAACCTGGCCAATATCGCCGAGCAATATCAGTTGATTCACCGCCGCGAAGAGTCGCAACCCGCGCCATTCGAGGCCCGGGTGTTGCCGGAATTGCTCGCTCGCCTGCTGACTGCGGGCCATGACCCCGAGTCCCTGGCCCGGCAATTGGGCCGGCTGGAAATCGAGCTGGTATTGACGGCGCACCCCACCGAAGTCGCGCGTCGCACGCTGATCCAGAAGTACGACGCGATCGCCGCGCAACTGGCCGCACAAGACCATCGCGACCTGACTACCGCCGAGCGCGAGCAGATCAAAACGAAGTTGCAGCGCCTGATCGCCGAAGCCTGGCACACCGAAGAAATCCGCCGTACCCGTCCGACACCCGTGGACGAAGCCAAGTGGGGCTTCGCGGTGATCGAGCATTCGCTGTGGCAGGCGATTCCCAACTATTTGCGCAAGGCCGATCAGGCCCTGCATGCCGCCACCGGCCTGCACCTGCCACTGGAAGCCGCACCGATTCGCTTTGCCTCATGGATGGGCGGCGACCGCGACGGCAACCCCAACGTCACCGCCGCCGTAACCCGCGAAGTGTTGCTGCTGGCGCGCTGGATGGCCGCCGATTTGTACCTGCGCGATGTTGATCACCTCGCCGCCGAGTTGTCGATGCAGCAGGCCAGTGACGAGTTGAAAGCCAAGGCCGGCGACAGCGCCGAGCCTTACCGCGCAGTGCTCAAACAACTGCGTGAACGCCTGCGCGCGACCCGTAACTGGGCCCATGCTTCCCTGGCAGCAAACACGCCAGCATCCGCCGATGTACTGCAAAACAACCGCGACCTGCTGGACCCACTGGAGCTGTGCTACCACTCGCTGCATGAGTGCGGAATGGGCGTCATCGCCGACGGCCCGTTGCTCGATTGCCTACGCCGCGCGGTGACGTTCGGGTTGTTTCTGGTGCGCCTTGATGTGCGACAGGACTCGTCGCGTCACACGGCGGCCATGACCGAAATCACCGATTACCTCGGCCTGGGCCGTTATGAGGATTGGAGTGAGGAAGAGCGCATCGCCTTCCTGATGCGCGAACTGAACAATCGCCGCCCGTTGCTGCCCGCGTACTTCAAGCCGTCTGCCGACACTGCCGAAGTGCTGGCGACGTGCCGGGAAATCGCCGCAGCACCGGGGGCTTCCCTCGGTTCCTATGTGATCTCCATGGCCGGTGCCGCTTCCGACGTGCTGGCCGTGCAATTGCTGCTCAAAGAGTCCGGCGTACTACGGCCGATGCGCGTGGTGCCGCTGTTCGAAACCCTCGCCGACCTCGATAACGCCGGCCCGGTGATCGAAAAACTCTTGTTGTTGCCGGGCTATCGCTCGCGCCTGCAAGGGCCGCAGGAAGTGATGATCGGTTATTCCGACTCGGCCAAGGACGCTGGCACTACCGCAGCGGCCTGGGCGCAGTATCGGGCGCAGGAGCGTTTGGTCGACATCTGTCGCGAGCAGCAAGTGGAGCTGCTGTTGTTCCACGGTCGCGGTGGCACCGTGGGCCGTGGTGGTGGTCCGGCGCACGCGGCGATTCTGTCGCAGCCGCCAGGTTCGGTAGCGGGGCGTTTCCGCACCACCGAGCAGGGGGAAATGATTCGTTTCAAATTCGGCCTACCGGACATCGCCGAGCAAAACCTCAATCTGTACCTGGCGGCGGTGCTGGAAGCGACCTTGTTGCCCCCGCCACCCCCTGAGCCTGCCTGGCGGCATTTGATGGACGAATTGGCCGCCGACGGCGTCAAGGCTTACCGCGCCGTGGTGCGGGAGAATCCGCAGTTCGTCGAGTATTTCCGCCAGTCCACCCCGGAACAGGAATTGGGGCGTTTGCCGTTGGGCAGCCGCCCGGCCAAGCGCCGTGCTGGTGGCATAGAAAGCCTGCGCGCGATTCCATGGATCTTCGGCTGGACCCAGACGCGCCTGATGTTGCCGGCCTGGCTTGGCTGGGAAGCGGCATTGAGCAAGGCGTTGGAGCGCGACGAGGGAGAGCTGCTGGGGCAGATGCGCGAGCAGTGGCCATTCTTCCGTACTCGCATCGATATGTTGGAAATGGTGCTGGCCAAGGCCGACGCCGATATCGCCCAGTCTTACGATGAGCGCTTGGTCGAGCCGGATCTGCTCCCTTTGGGTGCGCATTTACGCGACCTATTGTCGCAGGCCTGTGCGGTGGTCCTGGGGTTGACCGGGCAGTCGCAGCTACTGGCACATAGCCCAGCCACGCTGGAATTCATCCGCCTGCGCAACACTTACCTCGACCCGCTGCATCTATTGCAAGCCGAGCTGTTGGCACGTTCGCGGCAACAGGATGTGGCCCAGGGCAGCCCGGTAGAACAGGCATTACTGGTGTCTGTGGCGGGGATTGCCGCCGGTTTGCGAAATACCGGCTAAGGTTTTCATCGTGGGGGACAGGCACCCGGCGCGAGCGTCGAGTGCCTGCTGGCGAGCGGTCGAAAAGGTCTGTCACGCGACAGTTAATGATGGGGTTGCGACTTGGGTTACCCCTTCGCAAGGTCTCATCAGGCTCGGGTTTCTCCGACTTTCGGCGGCTTGTGTGGGCAGGGCCTGCTGTGTATCTTGATCAGCCTTTGACCGTTTGGGCGGTCACGACCCTATTTCTGAGATTGGCCCCACGTGGCGAATCCATTGTTTTGTTTAAGTAATTCTAAATAAAAAATTGAGGAGCACATCTAATGCGCGTCATTCTGCTGGGAGCTCCCGGGGCCGGTAAAGGTACTCAGGCTAAGTTCATCACCGAGAAATTCGGCATTCCGCAAATCTCTACCGGCGACATGCTGCGTGCTGCTGTAAAAGCCGGTACCGAGCTGGGTGTTAAAGCCAAGGGCATCATGGATGCCGGTGGTCTGGTCTCCGACGATCTGATCATCGCCTTGGTCAAGGACCGTATCGCGCAGCCTGACTGTGCCAATGGTTTCCTGTTCGACGGTTTCCCGCGCACCATTCCGCAAGCTGAAGCGCTGGTAGAAGCGGGTGTGGAACTGGACAATGTGGTCGAAATCGCCGTCGATGACGAAGAAATCGTTCAGCGTATCGCCGGTCGTCGCGTTCACGAGGCCAGCGGCCGCGTGTACCACACCGTCTACAACCCGCCGAAAATCGCCGGCAAAGACGACATCACCGGTGAAGAACTGGTGCAGCGCAAGGACGACACCGAAGAAACCGTGCGTCATCGCCTGTCGGTCTACCACTCCCAGACCAAACCACTGGTAGAGTTCTACCAGGGGCTGGCCTCTGCGCAGGGCAAGCCGAAATACAGCCATATTCCGGGTGTTGGCTCGGTTGAAGTGATCACCGGCAAGGTGCTTGAAGCACTGAGCTGAAAAGTCTGATCGGCTTCATCTACTACGGCCCGCTTGCGGGCCGTAGTTGTTTATACTGGCGCACTTTTTCTGACCTCTCTTACGGAAACATCGATGAGCACCTTGCTGGCCCTGGACACCGCGACTGAAGCTTGCTCCGTTGCCTTGCTGCATGACGGCAAAGTCACGAGTCATTACGAGGTGATCCCGCGTCTGCATGCGCAGAAGCTGTTGCCGATGATCCAGCAACTGCTGGCCGATGCCGGGACCACGCTGCAAGCGGTCGATGCCATTGCGTTCGGCCGTGGCCCGGGCGCGTTCACCGGTGTGCGGATCGCCATCGGCGTGGTGCAAGGTCTGGCGTTTGCGCTGGATCGCCCGGTGTTGCCGGTCTCCAATCTCGCCGTACTCGCCCAGCGGGCCTATCGCGAACACGGTGTCAGCCAGGTCGCGGCGGCCATCGATGCGCGTATGGATGAGGTGTATTGGGGTTGCTACCGCGAAACGGCGGGGGAGATGCGGTTGGTGGGCAACGAAGCTGTGTTGCCGCCCGAAGTCGCCGCACTGCCGGCCGATGCCAGCGGCGAATGGTTCGGCGCGGGCACCGGTTGGGGGTATGCCGAGCGCATTGCCGTCAACCTGAGCGGCTCGGATGCCGGCATGCTGCCCCACGCCGAAGACCTGCTGACCCTGGCGCGCTTTGCCTGGGAGCGCGGTGAAGCGATCGTGGCCGATGAGGCGCAGCCAGTGTATCTGCGCGATAAAGTCGCCACCCCGAAAGCGCGTTAATCCACGCCGTCCTTGTGGCATCAGGGCCTTCTGTGGCGAGGGAGCTTGCTCCCGTTCGGCTGCGGAGCAGTCGTAGAACCTGACGGCGCGGTGTACCTGTCTGCGCTCGGGGGCAGCTTCGCAGCCCAGCGGGAGCAAGCTCCCTCGCCACAAAGTGTTCCAACCGCAGCCAATCGTCAGTTTTCTACCTGCCGCTTTTAAACCTTTTCGCTTTTCTGTGTTCTAGTTATCACTCGGCAGTTTGCGAAGTGGGCTATGTGCCACTAAGCTGCCATCATTGATACCGGACATGTACTCATGCGTATAGACGGCGTTTCCTCCCAGTCCTACCCCATCAAGCGCAAGCCCCGCAAAGGCCCTGTGGCGGATGACGACTACGTCGATATCGACGGTGAGCTGGAAATTCCTTCCGAAGAGCAGTTGGCCGCTCGTGCCGCCAAAGCTTCCGCACAACGTCTGAGCAATCTCCCCGCGCGTCAACAAGACATGATTTATCACCGCGCCATGAGTAAAAGTGCGGCGATGGCACTGGCCAGTTACCTGAGCACCGCCACGTTTGTCGATTGGGAAGCGGATGTACTGGGTCTCGACCTGTACATCTGATGCGGCTGCCTTACTACCTCGGCTGCCCGTCCTGGAGTGAAAACGCCTGGCGCGATTACTTGTATCCACAAGACGCCAGGCCCACCGAGTTTCTCAATCTTTATTCTCAAGTGTTCAACGCCGTAGAAGGCAATACGACCTTCTACGCGAGCCCGTCTGCCGCCACTGTGCAACGCTGGGCCGAGACGATGCCTGAACACTTTCGCTTCACCGCCAAGTTTCCCGGCGACATTAGCCATAGCGGTGACCTGCGCGAACAATTGACCGCCGCCGAGACATTTCTGCAATTGCTCAGCCCTCTGGGTGAACGTGTTTCTCCCCTCTGGCTGCAATTGTCCAAAAGCTTCACCCCTCAACGCTTGTCCGAGCTGGCCGGTTTTATTGACGCGGTGGATCGGCCCTTGGCGGTCGAAGTGCGACACAATGAGTTCTTCGCCAAGGGCGATGCCGAGCGGATGCTCAATCGCCTGTTGCTGGACCGTGGTGTCGAGCGTATCTGCCTTGATCCGCGAGCGCTGTTCAGCTGCCCCTCGACCGATCCTTCGGTGCTCCACGCCCAATCGAAAAAGCCCAGGGTGCCGCCTCGTCCTGCTGCGTTTACTCAGTTCCCACAGGTGCGTTTCATCGGCCATCCTGTGCTTGAAGCCAACGATCCATTCCTGGTGCCGTGGGTTGAGAAAATCGCTGCCTGGATCGAAGAGGGCCGCATGCCCTATATCTTCCTGCACACCGCCGATAACCAGCTGGCAGCGAAACTGGCACAACGTTTTCACGCACAACTGATGCTGCGTTTGCCTGGCTTGCCGCCGCTGCCTGAGCTATACAGAGAGCCCGCTGCCGAGCAACTTGGCTTGCTCTGAAGCGGCCTCGTTCCCAGCTGTAGGAGCCAGGCTTGCCGGCGAAGGCGTCCTTGAGTGCGCCTTCGCCGGCAAGCCTGGCTCCTACGAAAAGCGGTTTATATTTCCCCTTTTTCAGGAGCCTGCCAATGGATGCGCAAACCCTTCGAGCCCAGGCGTTCAAAGCACTGCACGAACGCGAGGGCGCTTTTGTCATTCCCAACCCTTGGGACGCCGGTTCGGCGAAAATGCTCGCCAGCCTTGGCTTCGAGGCGCTGGCGACCACCAGTGCCGGTTACGCCTTTTCCCGGGGGCGTCCCGATGGTGGGCTGACGCTCGATGAAACCCTGGCGAACGTTGAAGCAATTGTCGCAGCCACTGATCTGCCGGTAGCGGTGGATCTCGAAAACGGCTTTGCCGACGCCCCCGCCGACTGCGCCCAAAGCATTCTGCGTGCGGCAAAGGCCGGTGCCGTTGGTGGTTCGATCGAAGATGCCACCGGGCGTGAAGACGGTCCGATCTACTGCTTCGAGCATGCCGTGGCGCGTATCGAAGCGGCTGTCGCGGCGGCTCGCAGTTTGCCTTTTCCCTTCGTGCTGACGGCGCGTGCCGAGAACTTTCTGCACGGCAATCCTGACCTCGACGACACCATTCGCCGCTTGCAGGCATTCGCCGAGGCGGGAGCCGACGTGCTTTACGCACCGGGCCTGCGCAGCGCTGAAGAGGTCTTGGCGGTGGTCCGCGCCGTGGCGCCGAAACCGGTCAATGTGTTGATGTCCGGCGGGCTCAAACTGACGGTCGAGCAGTTGAGTGAAATGGGCGTCAAACGCATCAGCGTCGGTTCGGCCCTGGCCTTGGCGGCGTATGGCGAGTTCTTCCGCGCCGCCGAGGAAATCCAGCAACACGGGACCTTCGGCTTTACCTCCCGCTCGATGCCGTTCCAGAAGGCCAATCAATTGTTCAAAGGCTGACGATGCGGTTTCGATGGGGGCTGTTGCTGGTGCTGTTGATCATCGGCGCTGCCGGGTTGAGCGTCTGGCGCGGCTGGGTTTCCATTCCCCCGCAATGGAACCCATGGGCGCCGCTGGACGTAAAGGCCGAACCGAACCTGCTGACCCGCTACAAACTGATGCGTCTGCGCGATGATCCGCAGTTATGCGACCAGGTTCTGAGCAGCTCAGGTTTGCGGGTGGCCCGTCAGACCGATAGCCCGGACGCGACTTGCCCGTTAACCAACACCTTGCGTGTGCAAGGTGGCGAGGCGGCGCTGAGCAGCAGTTTCCTCGCCAGTTGCAGCCTGGCGGTAGCGTTCGCCTTGTTCGAGCGCCACGCCCTGCAACCGGCGGCTCAGGCTGTCTACGGGCAGGCTGTGAAACGGGTCGACCATCTCGGCAGCTTCGCCTGTCGCAACGTCTACAACCGCGAAAACGGCAGGCGCAGCCAGCATGCCACGGCCGATGCACTGGATATCAGCGGATTCCGGCTGGCGGACGGCCGATTCGTCAGCGTGCTCAAGGATTGGTCGAAGGATAACCAGGACGCGCGATTTCTGCGTCAGATCCGCGACGGCGCCTGCGATATGTTCAGTGTGGTGTTGAGCCCGGACTACAACGCCGCCCATCGCAACCACTTTCATGTGGATGTCGGGCCGTGGTGGCGGTGCCGCTGAAGGATTATGCGGCGATGCGCAGGTTCTGCAGAACGATCGGGCGTGCCCAGCCGTTATCGAAATCGAGTTGTTTCTGTTGTTCCACCAGCTCTTCGGGCGAGAACGGCGGGAACGGCTTGTCCAGCAGATCGAGTTCGAACTCGGCGATCGGCAAGCGCAGCGGACGCGGTTGCGGTGCGGCGCCGGGCTCTGGCAGTGCTTGACCGGCAGTCAGCACGATCGGGCGTACCCAGCCGCTTTCGAAGTCCTGTTGTTTCTGTTGCGCGACGATTTCTTGCGGTGGGAACGGCGGGAACGGTTTGTCGGCCAGGTCCATTTCGAACTCGGCAATCGGCAGGAACAGTGGCTCTGGCGGGCGGACTGGTGTTTCGATCACATCACATTCGCGCTGGGAAATGATGTGTGCCAGCAGCTCGCTGCCAACGGTCGGTTCGACCGGGCTGTCGAGATCGACCGGCGGAAAGTTGAGAGACTCCGGCACGACATCGCCCGACTGATCGGCCAGCGCCTGGGCAAAAAAATCCTGCCACAGGTGACTGACGCCGCTCAGTGCTTGGGAATTTCGCAGGCCAAAATCGCCATGGGGCGAGATGTAACCTATCGATGTGCGTTGAATGTCTGACATTTCTCTCGGTCGACGCTCAGCTCTGGCAAAATGCTCGATAGTTTGGTTATCGGCCGTTTTTGCCGATCATTAATTTTTTCGAGCGTGTTTTCCCATGATTGAGCAACCTGCGGCCTGCCGCATCCATGTCGAGGCCTTGGGCACGACCTTTCAGCCACAGGCCGAGCAATGGGCCGAGCGCCTGGGGTTGCCGTTGCAGGTGGATGACGGCGAGTTTGCCTTGCAGGTGGGCGAGCAGGGGTTGCAGCTGCAACAATTGGGGCCGGACGCACCGGGACCGGTGCGGGTGGATTTTGTCGAGGGCGGTGCGGCCCATCGTCGGTTGTACGGCGGCGGCAGCGGTCAGATGATCGCCAAGGCGGTCGGCATCGCCCAAGGCGTGCGCCCGCGCGTGCTGGACGCCACGGCGGGGCTGGGCAAGGACGCGTTCGTGCTGGCCAGCCTGGGCTGCGAGATGAGCCTGATCGAGCGCCAGCCGCTGATCGGCGCCTTGCTTGAAGATGGCCTGGCGCGCGGCGCGGAAGATTTCGACGTGGCGCCGATCGTGGCGCGGATGCGTTTGCTCAAGGGCAACTCGATCGAAGTGATGCGCAACTGGGAAGGCGAGCCGCCGCAGGTGATCTACCTCGACCCGATGTTTCCCCATCGTGAGAAAACCGCGTTGGTGAAGAAGGAGATGCGCCTGTTCCGGCCGCTGGTCGGTGATGACCCGGATGCGCCGGCATTGCTCGAAGCGGCATTGGCCCTGGCCAGTCACCGGGTGGTGGTCAAGCGCCCACGCAAGGCGCCGTGCATTGACGGGCCGAAGCCGAGTCATGCGCTGGATGGCAAGTCCAGCCGGTATGACATTTATCCGAAGAAAGCGCTCAAGCCCTGATTCGATACTGATCGTTCCCATGCTCTGCGTGGGAATGCCTCAATGGACGCTCTGCGTCCGCTTCGAAAGGGACGCGGAGCGTCCCGGGCTGCATTCCCACGC